>CALBTN010000022.1 GCA_937967345.1 uncultured Rubrivivax sp.
TCGTCGCCTCGCTTCTGCTCCTCGATCTGTCCGATCTCGAGGTGCATCTGCGCCTGGCGGCGCACGTCCTTCTGGAGCTCGGCGACCCGGCCACGCAGCTCGATCGCCTTGTCCCACTGGCGCGACGCCTCGTACAGCCAGGGCGGCAGCGCCTCGAGGCGGCCGAACTGGCGCCGCACCAGCAGCAGCAGCGCGGTGGCCAGCACCCCCAGCGCCAGCGTGCGCAGCGCGGTGCGCAGCGCGGCGTCGCGCCACGGCGCGAGCGCCAGCGGCACATCGCGGCTGACCATCACGACCAGCGGGTAGCCGGCCACCTGGCGCAACGCGCCGAAGCGCTCGACACCGTCGACCGGGCTGCGATAACGCAGCGGGACGTGGCCGGCGCCCGCGGCCGGCGCCGGACCCGGCTCGCGCGCCGCCGCGGCAACCCCCCCGGGCGACGCCGGGTCGGCTCGGCCCGCGGCCTCGGCGGGCATGGCCGCGATGCCCTGCGGCCGCTCGAAACGCCGGCCCATCGCCGCCCCCTCGGCTGACGGGTATCGCGCCAGCAGCGTGCCGTCGCGGTGCGCCAGCGTGATCATGGTGTCGCGCTCGAGGTGCACGTCGCGGTAGAAGTTCTGGTAGTAGTCGACGCGGCCGCCGGCGGCAATCGCGCCGACGAAGCGGCCGTCGCTGGCGTGCAGCGGCCGTCCCATCGGAATGATCCAGCTGGCTTGCTGGCTCACGCCGCGCATCGCCGGGGCCAGCATCATGTCGCTGCCGGGGTGCGTGCTCATCTGCTGGAACGCCGGCACCTCGGCCACGCCCGCGCGGTCGGCCGGCAGCGGATAGCTGCTCGAGCTGGCCCGCACGCGACCGCTGGCGTCGATGATCGACAGCCCGGTGATCTGCACCAGGCCGACCGCCTGGTTGTGCAAGTAGGCGTGCAGTGCGGCCTCGTCGTCCAGCGCATCGAGCTTGCCCGATCGCACCTCGTCGGCGATGTGGCGCGTCACCAGGTCCACCGTGTGCACGCTGCGTGCGGTCTGCTCGGCGATCACGCGCGCCAGCGCCTCGAGTTCGCGGCCGATGCCGGCGACCGTGGCCGCATAGCCGCGCCAGATGTCGAACGCCGCCAACGCGACGACGATGACGATGAACAACCCGCCCCACCACGGCGTGCTGCGCCAGCCCAGCCAGCGCCGCCAGCCGCGCGCGGCGCTGCCGGCCGCAGCGGCGGACTCAGGCGCCGGCGGAATCGACACCGCCATCGGCAGGCCCCGCCGCACGAGCCAGCTGCGGTGCCCGCAGCATGCGGTGCACGGCACCGATCAGCGCCGCGCGCGACACCGGATTGGGCAGCGCGCAGGTCGCGCCCAGTGCGCGGGCGATCGGCCCGTGGCAATCGAAGCCGGGCAGGAAGGTGGCCGACAGCACCAGGATCGGCACGCCCGCATGCCGGGCCGCGACCTGCTGCACGCGCTGCGCGCCGTGGCGCGGGAACGGCAGGTCAATGATCACCAGATCGACCGGCGGCGCGGCTGCGGCCTGCGGCTCGCCGGGGTGGGCCAGGCTGCAACCGTCGTCGGCCAGCCAGGTGCCGAGCAGTTCGACCAGCGCGGCGTCGAGGTCGACCAGCAGCACCCGGCGCGCCACGTCGGCCGGCACGCCTAGCGGTCGCGCTGCGGCGTTGTCGCAGCCGGGCAGCGTGCGCGCGTCAGCGCTCGCGCCCCGAACCCGCAAGGTCAGCGCCAACGGCCGAAGCGAGGCCGATGGCCCGATCGCCGCCAGGCCGGCGGCGGCGCAAGGCGGCACCGGCCAGGGCCCGGGCCGCGGTTGAGCGCTTCGACCTTGCATGGTGTGCCTGCCACAGCGGCCAATGGGCGAGACCGCCGTCAGCTTGACGCCGCGCGGCGGCGTGCGGGCCGGACCTGCGGTTGCCTGGGTTTGACTTGCTGCATGGCTGCGCGCGCGGTGCGGGCCTGAGCCGGCCAAGTTCGGCTGCCGAGCACCGCCGTCACGACGCGATTACACCGCGCCCAGGGCGGCGATGACAAGCCAGACTGCGGCGCCGCCGCGGCCGGCGCCTGCGCCTGGGCCTGGGCCGGGGCGAAGAGCATGGTCAGTGCCATGGCGCGGCTGCGGTTCAGGGTGTGCGGGGCGGTTGAGGCCAGCGTGTCGGGGCGCGGCGCCGGGCGCGATCGGCCTTGCGCCGCGCCCCGGGCCGCAGCCACTGGCGGCTCGGATCAGCCCGCTTCGCCGCGCGGCACGCTGCCCGACTTCACCGCCATCACCGCCTCGGCCTTGACCTCGGCGCGGTTGCGGCTGGACTGCGCCTTCGGCTCGGGGGCACCCAGTTCGCCGCGTGCGGTCTGGCCTGCCGCGACCGCGGCCACGGCCTGGCTGCGCACCTCGGCGCTCGATCGGGTCGAGACGAACTTGGCTTCGGGCGCACCCATCTCGCCGCGCGCGACCAGCCCGGCCTTGTTCGCCGCAGCCGCTTCGGCGGCCACCTGCGCGGGGTCGACCGACTGCGCCATTGCGGCGCCCGCGGTCGCGGCCAGCATTGCCATCGTGGTCACCATGCGTTGAGTGATCGTGAACATCAGGGTACTCCTTGTCACAGCGGTTGAAGTTGGACAGTGTTTGCGACTGCCATGGCGCGTCATGCACACATGCCATTGAGTCGCTCGCCGCTGCGCGCCATCACGGCCGATGCGCCGCGGCGCCGGTTTCAGATGACACGTCCGGTGCGCACACTGCAACCGCAGCGAGCCGGCATCGGCGCGCGGCCGGCGGCCAGACGGCTCGATGCTTTGTCGGACGGGGTGTGGTGCGGGCTCGCTATCGAGGGCAACGCAAGGTGGGGCCGCTTGCGAACCTCGAGGGCACGGCGGCTCGAGCCCTGCTCACGCCAGCCCGTGTCTGGCCGCCAGCGCCATCAGCCGCTGCACCTCGCGGTCGTGCACGCCGCGCTCGCGCAGCGCGTGCGCGGTGGCCGCCAGGTACTGCATGGTGCTGCCGTAGCGGCCGCTGGCGTGGCGCAGGATGTCGAGCATCTGTGCATCGCCGATGCGGCCCATGAAGGCTTCGCTGCGCCGGCTTAATGTGAAGGCCAGCGCCTGCACCTCGCCTTGCGGCGTGCGCACCGGCAGCCAGCGCGGGTCGTACACGCCGGTGGGCATCTCGCGCGCCCACAGCTGCTCGAGATCGCGCTCGGCCGTCTCGCGCCTGAGCCTGAACACCATGCCGCGGCAGGCGCCGCCGGCCAGCAGCGCGAACACCAGCCCCGGCCGCTCGGGCGTGCCGCGGTTGACGCGCGAGCGCATGCGCAGCGCGCGGTGCCAGCCGTGCACCAGCGCGCTGCGGTGCTCGGCGGCATCGAACTCCTGGCGCCAGATCAGCGACGCGTAACCGAAGACCCACAGCTCGGTGCGCCCGCCCCACTGCGCGCGCGCGTGGTCGAGCATCTGCGCCGGGTCGCGCCCAGGAAGTGGCGGCGGAAGCGGACTCATGATGCTGCGGATGCCCGGGAGTCGGCAGACTATCATCGCGCGCCCATGCGCTGCGCCGAGTTGTTCTTGTCCCGCGGTATGCGCCGCTGGCGCCATGCCGGCGCCGTGCTGGCCTTGCTGCTGCCGCTGGCTGCGGCGGGCAACGATGGCGACACGGCCGCTGCCGCAGCGGCAACCCAGGGTGCTGCGTCCGCACCCGCTGCGGCGCGGCCGCGCATCGGCCTGGTGCTGTCGGGTGGCGGGGCGCGCGGCGCCGCGCACATCGGCGTGCTCAAGGTGCTGGAAGAGCTGCGCGTGCCGATCGACGTCATCGCCGGCACCAGCATGGGCTCGATCGTCGGCGGCTCCTACGCGTCGGGGCAGACGGTGGCCAACATGACGCGCGACGTGGCGCGCATCAAGACCGAGATGCTGGCCAAGGACCAGCCGCCGCGCGCCGAGATCGCCACCCACCTGAAGCAGGAAGACTGGCTCGACTTCATCGGCCCGCAGTTCGGCTACCGCGACGGCTCGCTGATGCTGCCCAAGGGCGCGATCACCGGCGTGGCGCTCGAGGCGGTGCTGCGCGAGCTGGCGCTGGCCAAGGGGGCGTGGGACTTCGACAAGCTGCCGATTCCGTTCCGCGCGGTGGCCACCGATGTCGTCACCGGCCAGATGACGGTGCTGAAGTCGGGCGACCTGGCGATCGCGATGCGCGCCAGCATGTCGGTGCCCGGTGCGATCGCGCCGGTGCAGCTCGGCGACAAGATGCTGGTCGACGGCGGGCTGACGCGCAACCTGCCGGTGGACGTGGCGCGCGCGATGGGCGCCGACGTGGTCATCGCCGTCAACCTGGGCACGCCGCTGCTGCGGCGCGACCAGATCACCTCGGCGCTGAGCGTGTCGCTGCAGATGCTCAACATCCTGACCGAGCAGAACGTGGGTGCGTCGCTGGCCTCGCTGCAGCCGCGCGACGTGCTGATCCTGCCCGAGCTGGGCGACTACTCGGCCGGCGACTTCGACAACATGCCCAGCACCATCCCGATCGGCGAGGCGGCGGCGCGCAAGGTGGCCAAGCAGCTCGAGCGCTACAGCCTGCCGCCCGCGCAGTACGCCGAGCACCGTTCGCGCCAGGTGCGGGTGGTGGCGCAGGACACGCGCCCGGTCGACGAGATCCGGGTCGAAGGCCTGGAGCGCGTCAACGAAGAGGTGGTGGTGCAGAGCATGGAAACCACGGTGGGCAGCCCGCTGGACGTGGCCACGCTCGACCTGGACATGCGGCGCATCTACGGCCGCGGCGACTTCGAACACGTCAGCTACCAGCTGATCGACGAGCCCGATCGCCGCATCCTGGCGGTGCAGGCGGTGGAGAAGTCGTGGGGCCCGACCTACGTGCGCTTCGGCTTGTCGCTGTCCAGCGACTTCCGCGGCGACAACTCGTTCAACCTGCTGGCCAGCGTGCGCCGCACCTGGCTGAACCACCTGGGCGGGGAGTGGCGCGCCGACGTGCAGCTGGGCAACGACGGCATGTTGTTCACCGAGTTCTACCAGCCGCTGACGCCCAGCCAGTACTTCTTCATCGCGCCGCGTGCGCAGTGGCTCAGCGGCCCGGCCGACCTGTACGGCGGCAGCGACGGCGACGACCTGGTGGCCCGCTACAACATCCGCAGCGGCACCGTGGGGCTGGACCTGGGCAGCCAGTTCACCAAGTACGGCGAACTGCGCGTCGGTGTGCTGGCCGGACGATTCAGCGCCGATCGCCAGATCGGCACACCGCTGCTCGATCAGCTCGACCTGGACCGCGACCTCGGCGGCGTGCGCGCCAGGCTGTTCCTCGACCAGCTCGACAGCGTCGCCTTCCCGCGCAGCGGCTACAAGTTCGACGGCCAGTTGCTGGCCTCGAGCAGCAAGCTGGGCGCCAGCGACAGCTACAACCGCGGCAGCCTGAACTTCGTCGGCGCCAAGTCCTTCGGCGAGCACACCTTCCAGTTTGCGTTGGCCGGCGGCGGCGCGATCGGCGGCGACCCGCTGCCGTTCTACGACTACTTCGACTTCGGCGGCTTCATGCGCATGACCGGCTACCGCGACGGCCAGTTGCGCAACGACGCGATGGCCTACGGCCGGCTGTCCTACATGAACCAGTTGTTCAAGATGCCGCTGCTCGAAGGCGTGTACGCGGGCGCGTCGCTCGAAGCCGCGCGCCTGGGCGATCCGTTGATCCCGCGCGGCATCGAGGGCAACGTCGGCTCGGGCAGCCTGTTCCTGGCGGTGGACACGCCGCTGGGCCCGGCCTACCTGGCCTATGGCCACACCTGGGACGGCAACAGCAACTTCTACTTCTTCCTGGGCAAGCGCTGAAGGCTGGCGCGCGCAGGCGGCCCGACAGGCCGCTTCGGTTCATGCCAGGCCGCGTTCAGATCTCGTCAACCGGCTGGAAGCTCTCGGCGCATAGCCGACACCCAATACATTCACCGCAGAGGAACGGAGGACGCAGAGTTTGCGCAGAGGAATACAAGTCTGGCTTTACTCTGCGGACCTCTGCGTCCTCCGTTCCTCTGCGGTGAAGGCTGTTCGGTATTGGGCTGCTTTGCGCCGCAAGCGGCTGGAGGCATCTATGTGCTCAACCGCGATACCGGCTCAGTCGGCGTACTGCCCCGCGGCCTTGATCGCCGCGCCCCACTTGTTGATCTCGGACTCGACGAACTTCTTGTGGTCGGCCGGGTTCATGCGTGCGTCGGTCACCACCACCGCGCCCAGCGCGTCCTGGCGCTTCAGGAACTCGGGATCCTTCAGCGTGGCGCGCAGCGCCGCGTTCAGTTGGTCGGCCACCGCCTTGGGCGTGCCCTTGGGCGCGTACAGGCCATGCCAGATGCTGACGTTGAAGCCCTTCAGGCCGGATTCGTCCAGCGTCGGCAGCTTGGCCAGCGCCGGCGGCGACGGCAGCCGCTTCAGCGTGGTCACCGCGAAGGCCTTGATCTTGCCGCTTTCGATCTGGCCGGTGGTGTTGGTGGTCTGGTCGCACATGATGTCGACCTGGCCGCCGAGCAGGTCGCTCATCGCCGGCGCGGTGCCCTTGTACGGCACCGTGGTCATGTCGATCTTCAGGTTTTGCTGAAACAGCAGCCCGCACAGGTGCGACGCCGACCCCAGCCCGGCGTTGGCCAGGTTGATCTGACCCTTGTTGGCCTCGAGCCACTTGACGAGTTCGGCGTAGTTGTTGGCCGGCAGTGCGGTCTTGCCGACCAGCGTCATCGGCACGTCGTTGATCAGCCCGAGGTACTCGAAGTCTTCCAGCGGCTTGAACGGCAGCTTGCGGTACAGCGTCGGCGCGGTCGACATGCCGATGTGGTGCAGCAGCAGCGTGTAGCCGTCGGGTGCCGCTTTGGCCACCTTGTTGGCGCCCAGCGTGCCGCCGGCACCGCCGACGTTCTCGATCACGATCGTCGCGTTGTTCAGGTTCTTGCGCAAGGCTTCGGCGAAGTCGCGCGCCACCTTGTCGGTGGGCCCGCCGGCCGTGAACGGCACGATGATGGTGATCGGCCTGTCGGGAAAGGCCTGTACCGCCAGGCTCAAGGTGGCGGCAGCAAAGGCCAGGGTCAGCTTCTTCATGGTCGATGGCTCCGGTCGACGGGTGTGAAATCCACGGCGATGGTAGGCACGCCGCATCGCCGTCGCGAGATGGAAACTACCCGGGGCTGCCGGGCTTCACAGGCTCTCAGTTGATCTGCCGCAAGTCGTCGATCACCTTGCCGTCGTTGGGCAAGGCGCCGGGCGCGACCAGCGCGACTTCGCCGCGCAGCTTGGTCAGCTCGCGCAGGCTGGCGGCGATCGCGTCGGCCAGGCCTTCGGGCGCGCCGGCCACTTCGGCGCGCAGCGTCATGCGGTCGTTGGCCAGTTCGCCTTCGACCACCAGGCGCGCGCGCTGCACCTCGGGGTGGCGCTTGGTGAGCTCGGCCACCTGTGCGGCGTGCACGAACATGCCGCGCACCTTGGCGGTCTGGTCGGCGCGGCCCAGCCAGCCCCTGATGCGCGCATTGCTGCGCCCGGTCGGGCAGCGCCCGGGCAGGATCGCGCTCAGGTCGCCGGTGCCGAAACGAATCAGCGGGTAGTCGGGGTTCAGCGTGGTGACGACCACCTCGCCGACCTCGCCATCGGCCACCGGCTCGCCGCTGCCGGGGCGCACGATCTCGACGATCACGCCTTCGTCGAGCACCAGGCCTTCGCGCGCCGCGGTCTCGTAGGCGACGAGCCCGAGGTCGGCGGTGCCGTAGCTCTGGTAGGCCTCGATGCCGCGTGCGCGCCAGGCGTCGCGCAGCGCCGCCGGAAAGGCTTCGCCGCCGACCGATGCGCGGCGCAAGGCGGGCAGCGCGATGCCGGCTTCGTCGGCCTTGTCCAGCGCGATGCGCAGGAAACTGGGCGTGCCGGCGTAGGCGTCGGCGCGCAGCTCGCTCATCGCCTGCAGTTGCAGCTCGGTGTTGCCCACGCCACCC
>CALBTN010000023.1 GCA_937967345.1 uncultured Rubrivivax sp.
CCGTAGTCGCAGTCGCCGAGCAGGATGTTCTGCGCGGTGGTGACGATGCCTTGCAGGCCCGACGAGCACAGGCGGTTGACCGCCATCGCCACCGAATCCATCGGCAGCCCGGCCTGAATCGAGGCCACGCGCGCCACGTACGGGTAGCGGCTCTCGGTGGGAATGCAGTTGCCGACGGTGACGTAATTGATCGCCTTCGGATCGACGCCGGAGCGCTTGACCGCTTCCTTCATCACCATACCGGCCAGTTCCGCCGGCTCGATATCGGCCAGCGAACCGCCGAAACCGCCAATTGCCGAACGGGCTGCGCCCAGAACCACCACGTCACGCTTGCTCATCGTTGCCTCCTTGCACCAAGAATGCCGAAAGCTTCGAGCCTAACGCAACGGGCTGGCAGCGCCCTTACGCAGGCAGCGAAGCAATGAATTTGCACTTGGCGGAGCCGGAGGGATTCGAACCCTCGATGCAGGTTTTGCCCGCATACTCCCTTAGCAGGGGAGCACCTTCGGCCACTCGGTCACAGCTCCGTCGTGTCGTGCGCGATTCTACTCACACCGCATGCGCTGTCATGCCGCGGCGGCCTGCTCCAGATCGAAGGCGCGATGCAGTGCACGCACGGCCAGCTCCATGTACTTCTCGTCGATGACGACGCTGGTCTTGATCTCGCTGGTGGTCACCATCAGGATGTTGATGCCCTCCTCGGCCAGCGTGCGAAACATCTTCGCCGCCACGCCGACGTGGCTGCGCATGCCGATGCCCACGATCGACACCTTGCAGATCTTGGGGTTGCCGATGACCTCGGCCGCACCGGTGGCGTCGAGGATGCCACCCTTGAGCAGATCCAGCGCACGGGTGTAGTCGTTGCGGTTGACGGTGAAAGAAAAGTCGGTGCGCCCGCCGTGCGACACGTTCTGCACGATGACGTCGACGTCGATGTTGGCATCGGCCACCGCGCCGAGGATGCGGTACGCGCTGCCCGGCTTGTCGGGCACGCCGACCACGGTGATCTTGGCCTCGTCGCGCGTGAAGGCGATGCCCGAGACGATTGCTTGTTCCATCTTGACGTCTTCCTCGAAGGTGATCAGGGTGCCCGACGCGGCTTCCTCGGCGATGTCGATGTCCCACGGCGTGAAGCTGGACAGCACGCGCATCGGCACGTGGTACTTGCCGGCGAACTCCACCGAGCGGATCTGCAGCACCTTGGAGCCCAGGCTGGCCATCTCGAGCATCTCCTCGAAGCTCACGGTGTGCAGCCGGCGCGCCTCGGGCACGATGCGCGGGTCGGTGGTGTACACGCCGTCCACGTCGGTGTAGATCAGGCACTCGTCGGCCTTCAGCGCCGCGGCCACCGCGACCGCCGAGGTGTCCGAGCCGCCGCGGCCGAGCGTGGTGACGTGGCCTTGGTCATCGATGCCCTGGAAGCCGGTGATGATCACCACGCGGCCGGCATCCAGGTCGGCGCGCACGCGCGCGTCGTCGATCGATTCGATGCGCGCCTTGGTGTACGACGAGTCGGTGCGCACCGGCACTTGCCAGCCGCTGTAGCTGACGGCTTGCACGCCCTCGGACTGCAGCGCCAACGACAGCAGGCCGACCGAGACCTGCTCGCCGGTGGCGGCAATCTGGTCGAGCTCGCGCAGGGTCGATGCGGTTTGCGCGGCCGGAGTCAGCTCCTTGGCCAGCGCGAGCAAGCGGTTGGTTTCGCCGCTCATCGCCGACGGCACCACCACCATCTGGTGCCCGGCGCGCGCCCACTTGGCGACGCGCTTGGCGACGTTGCGAATGCGCTCGGTCGAGCCCATCGAGGTGCCGCCGTACTTGTGAACGAAAAGTGCCATGGAAGAACGGTTGGTTCGCGTCGAGCGGGTGCGACACGGCGCCCGCGAAAGCGCGCATTTTAGCGATCGGGCAGCCAGCGCAGTCCGAGCATCCGCGTGCCATGCGGCGCGTGCGCGCGCGCATCGATGCCCAGACCCGGCACGAACAGCAGTTGCTGCGCGGCGTACAGCAGCGGGCCCGTGCGCTGCCAGGCGGGCACACCGGCGCTCTGAAACTGCTTCTTCAGGGCGCGCGGCGGCGCTGCGGCGGCAAGCTGGAAGCGCTCGCCACCGCGGCGCGGGCGCAGCACGCAGCGCTGCAGCCGCTGCGGTGCCAAGCCGGCAGCGCTGACTGCCGCGACCTCGAAGTGGCCACCCCAGGCCGGCACCGCGAAGTGCCCTTCCCGGCTCAGGTCGAGGTGCATCGCGTCCGGCACGGCGCCAGCCACCTGCTGGACTGCGTCGGCCACGACCCGCAGCCGCCCGCGGTGCAGCCGCAGTGCACCACCCTGCCAGGGCCATGCGCTGGCCGAACTCGCAGCGGGCAGTTCGTGCAACAGCCGCAGCACCAGGCTGTCGGCCACGCCAGCGCTCGCCTGGGCCGAAAGCCAGTGACGCAGCAGGTTGGCTCGCCGCGCCTCGGACAGTGCGAGCCAGCCGTCCAGCCGCAGCGCGCCATCCGCGTCGCACGCGCTCGCGCGGTCGATCTGCGCCAGCTCGCGTAGACAGGCCGCAGCCTCGTGCGCGCGCCGCGCGCTGGCCACCAGGCTGGACTCGGCTTGCTCGAACGCCGTGCACAGCGCCGGCCAGACTTCATTCCGCAACCGGTTGCGTAGCAGCTTGCGCTGGCGGTTGCTCGGGTCGTCGACGTAGCTCAGACGATGGCGCTGCAGGTAGGCCTCGATTGCCGTACGCGGCTGATCCAGCCAGGGGCGCAGCCAGACGATGCCGTCGCGCTCGATCTGCCGCGGCATGGCGGCCAGGCCGGCCGGGCCGGCGCCGCGCAATGCCTGCAGCAAGAAGGTCTCGGCCTGGTCGAGCCGATGGTGCGCCAGCAACACCAGGCCGATGCCCTCGGCGCCGGCCATCTCGGCCATGGCCTGATAGCGCACGCCACGCGCCCAGGCTTCGATGCTCTGGCCGCGCGACGGTGCGCCCGGCGCCCGTTGCCAGCGCAGCCGCACCGGCAGGCCGCTTGCGGCCCAACGCGCGGCCTGACGGCGCAGCCGCGTCACCCAGGCGTCGGCTTCGGGCTGCAGGCCGTGATGCACGTGCAACGCCACCACCTCGATGCCGCTGCCGCGCGCGGCGCAAGCGGTGGCATGCCACAGCGCGGTGGAGTCGCGCCCGCCGCTGACCGCCACCGCGACGCGCTGCGGCCTCACCGTGCGCGACACCGCGGCTCAGCGCTCCTTGGTGTCGCTGAAGCGCCCGTAGCTTTGCAGCCGGTCATAGCGCCGCTGCAGCAGATCCTTCAGCTTCAGGTCGACCACCTGGCGCTGCGCGTCGTTGAGCGCGCGCTTCAGGCTGACCGCCATGTGCTTGTGGTCGCGGTGCGCACCGCCCACCGGCTCGTTGACGATCTTGTCGACCGCGCCCAGCGCCTTCAAGCGGTGCGCGGTGATGCCCAGCGCATCGGCGGCGTCGGATGCACGCTCGGCGGTCTTCCACAGGATCGATGCGCAGCCTTCGGGCGAGATCACCGAGTACACCGCGTACTGCAGCATCAGCACCTGGTCGGCCACGCTGATGGCCAGTGCACCACCCGAGCCGCCTTCGCCGATGATGGTGGCGATGATCGGCACCTCGAGCTGCGCCATCTCGAAGATGTTGCGGCCGATGGCTTCGGACTGGCCGCGCTCCTCGGCGCCGATGCCGGGGTACGCGCCCGGCGTGTCGACGAAGGTGAAGACCGGCAGCTTGAACTTCTCGGCCGTCTTCATCAGCCTCAAGGCCTTGCGATAGCCCTCCGGACGCGCCATGCCGAAGTTGCGCAGCGCGCGCTCCTTGGTGTCGCGGCCCTTCTGGTGGCCGATCACCATGCAGGCCTGGCCGTTGAAGCGCGCCAGGCCGCCGACGATCGACTGGTCGTCGGCGTAGACGCGGTCGCCGTGCATCTCCTGGAAGTCGGTGAAGATCTCGGCCACGTAGTCCAGCGTGTACGGCCGCTGCGGATGCCGGGCGATCTGCGTCACCTGCCATGGCGACAGGCTGGAATAGATCTCCTTGGTCAGCTGCAGGCTCTTGTGCCCCAGACGCTCGATCTCGTCGGAGATGTCGACAGCCGACTCGTTTTGCACGTAGCGCAGCTCTTCGATCTTGGAATCGAGTTCGGCGATCGGCTGCTCGAACTCGAGGAAATGTCGCTTGCTCATGCGTCAGTAGTCTACCGGCAGCGGGTCCAGACTCCGCCAGATGTACCAAGTGGCCACCGAGCGGTACGGCGCCCAGGCATCGCCGACCTCGCGCGCCTCGGCCCGGGTGACCGGCTCGCCGCTGAAGTAGCTCAGGCTGATGCCCTTGAGCAAACCCAGGTCGTCCAGCGGCAGCACGTTCGGGCGCATCAGGTGGAAGATCAGGAACATCTCCGCGGTCCAGCGGCCGATGCCGCGGATGGCCACCAGTTCCTCGATGATCGCCTCATCGTCCATCTTGCGCCACTGCTGCACATGCACCGCGCCCGAGTTGAAGTGCTGTGCCAGGTCGAGCAGGTACTCGGCCTTGCGTGCGGACAGCCCGGCTTCGCGCAGCGTGCCCGGCGGCACATCCTGGACCGCCTGCGGCGCCAGCCGTTCGGCCGGCGCGCCCAGGCGCGTGACCAGCCGCTCCCACACCGACTGCGCCGCCTTGACCGAGATCTGCTGGCCGACGATCGAGCGCGCCAGCGTGGTGAAGGCGTCGCCGCGGCTTTGCAGCCGCGCCTCGCCGAAGCGCGGGATCAGCCGCTTCATCACCCGGTCGCGGCGCGCGAGGTGCTTGCAGGCGTCGTCCCAGTACTCGGGCGTGACGCTGGCCCCGGCCTTGGGCATGTCAGGCCTTCACCCAGGTGGTGCCGCTGGCGCTGTCCTTGAGCACCACGCCCTGGGCGGCCAACTCGTCACGGATGCGATCGGCGGCGGCGTAGTCCTTGGCCGCCTTCGCGGCGGCGCGCTCGGCAACCAGCGCTTCGATGCGCGAGGCGTCGAGCGCGGCGCCGCCTTGAAGATAGTCGCGCGGCAACTGCTGCAGCACGCCCAGCGTGCGGCCCAGGCCCTTGAGCAGCGCCGCGGCCTGCGCCGAGCGCGTGCGGTTCAGCTCGCTGGCCAGCTCGAACAACACCGACACCGCCAGCGGCGTGTTGAAGTCGTCGTTCATCGCTGCACGGAAGGCGGCGGCCTGGGGCTGCGACCAGTCCAGCGGCGTGTCGGCAACCTCGATGCCGTCCAGCGCGGTATACAGGCGGCGCAGCGCGGCGCGCGCGTCGTCGAGGTTGCCGTCGCTGAAGTTGAACGGACTGCGGTAGTGGGTGCGCAGCATGAAAAAGCGCAGCGTCTCGCCGTCGTAGTGCTGCAGCACGTCGCGGATGGTGAAGAAGTTGCCGAGCGACTTCGACATCTTCTCGTTGTCGACATTCAAGAAGCCGTTGTGCAGCCAGACGTTGACGAAGGGCTTGCCGCTGGCGCCCTCGCTTTGCGCGATCTCGTTCTCGTGGTGCGGGAACTGCAGGTCCATGCCGCCGCCGTGGATGTCGAAGTGCTCGCCCAGCACCGCGCAGCTCATCGCCGAGCACTCGATGTGCCAGCCCGGCCGGCCGGCGCCGTAGCGGCTGTCCCATTGGGCGTCCGCAGGTTCGTCGGCCTTCGCCGCCTTCCACAAGACGAAGTCCAGCGGATCGCGCTTGCCCTCGAGCACCGCCACGCGCTCGCCGGCGCGCAGTTCGTCCAGCGTCTTGCCCGACAACTTGCCGTAGCCGGGGAACTTGCGCACCGCGAAGTTCACGTCGCCGCCTTCGCTGCGGTAAGCCAAGCCCTTGAGCTCAAGCGTGCCGATCAGGTCGAGCATCTGGCCGACGTATTCGGTGGCGCGCGGCTCGTGGGTGGGCGCCAGGATGCCCAAGGCACCGATGTCGCGGCGCATCGCCTCGATCATCTCGTCGGTCAACTGGCGGATGCTGATGCCGCGCTCCAGCGCTCGCTTGATGATCTTGTCTTCGATGTCGGTGATGTTGCGCACGTAAGTGACGCGGTAGCCGAGCTCGAGCAGCCAGCGGTAGACCACGTCGAAGGCCATCATCATGCGCGCGTGGCCCATGTGGCACAGGTCGTAGATGGTCATGCCGCACACGTACATGCCGACCTGCCCCGGCACGATCGGCTCGAAGACTTCGGTGCGTCGGGTCAGCGAGTTGTGGATGCGCAGGCTCATCGGCGGGTCAAGCACTTGTTCAGCGCATCGGGTGCGGCGGCGGATGCGGTGCCGGCGGCGCGGCGGCGCGACGCCCGCGACGGGGCGTGGCTAGAATCGATCGACTTCAGTATAGCGGTGGCAGTGCGGCGGCCCGCTTGACGCACAGCATGTTCACCCTCGCACGCCGCGCTTCGCCTCGAGCCCAATGTCGATCCGCCGATCGTGTGCCACGGTGCTGCTCGCCAGCGCCTGTGCGCTTGTCCTGCCGCTGCGCGCCGCGACGCTCGCGGACATCGAGAAACTCTATCAAGCCGGCGATACCGCGCAGGCGCTGCGCGACGCCGATGCGGCCATCGCCGCGCAGCCGCGCGCCGCACCGATCCGCTTTCTCAAGGGCGTCATGCTGGCGGACCTGCAGCGCCGCGCCGAGGCCAAGGCGGTCTTCATCGCGCTGACCGAGGACTACCCGGAGTTGCCCGACCCCTACAACAACCTGGCGGTGCTGCTCGCTGCCGACGGGCAACTGCAGCAGGCCTTGCTGGCGCTGCAAGCCGCGCTGCGCAACGATCCGGCGCACCGCGCCGCACGCGAGAACCTGGGCGATGTGTACCTGGCGCTGGCGATCCAGGCCTGGAACGCAGCGCAGTCCGGCGACGACAAGACCGATGCCGGTCTGCATCACAAGCTGCAGCTGGCACGGCAGATCCAAACCCAAGCCGGCTAGACTCGCCGTCCCTTGACGGATCATGGAGTGACGATGTCGACGAAGCTGCAAAGGCACTGGTTGGCGGCCGCCGGCGTCGGGCTGGCCATGACGTTGCCGCTGGCCACCCCCGCCTGGGCGCAGAAGGTTCGGCTGGACACCAGCCTGGGCGAAATCGTGTTGCAGCTCGACGCCGCGAAGGCACCCAAGACCGTCGCCAATTTCGTCGCGTACGCCAAGGCCGGCCACTATGACGGCACGGTCTTCCACCGCGTCATTCCGGACTTCATGATCCAGGGCGGCGGCTTCGACGTCGAGATGAAGGAAAAGCCCACCCGTGCGCCGATCCCGCTGGAAAGCAAGAACGGCCTGCCCAACCTGCGTGGCAGCGTGGCGATGGCGCGCACCAGCGTGCCCGACTCGGCGACCGCGCAGTTCTTCATCAACATCAAGGACAACGCCTTCCTCGATTCGGCCAACGCCCGCGACGGCCACGGCTATGCGGTGTTCGGCAAGGTGGTGTCGGGCATGGACGTGGTCGACAAGATCTGGGCCGTGCCCACCGGCAATCGCGGCCCCTACCAGAACGTGCCGGTGACGCCGGTGGTGATTCGCACAGCGACCGTGGAGAACTGAAGATGACCCAGACCGTAGAGATGCAGACCAGCGCGGGCACGATGCGCATCGAACTCGACGCCGAGCGCGCCCCGCTGACGGTGAGCAACTTTCTCGACTACGTGCGCAACGGCCACTACGACGGCACGATCTTCCATCGCGTCATCAAGGGTTTCATGCTGCAAGGTGGCGGTTTCGACGCCGACATGAAGCAAAAGCCCACCGCCGCGCCGATCCGCAACGAGGCCAACAACGGGCTGAAGAACAAGCGCTATTCGCTGGCGATGGCGCGCACCTCGGCGCCGCACAGCGCGACCTCGCAGTTCTTCATCAATACCGTGGACAACGGCTTCCTCGATTTCACTGCCGAGTCGGCCCAGGGCTGGGGCTATGCGGTGTTCGGCCGGGTGGTCGACGGCACCGAAGTCGTCGATGTCATCGAGAAAGTGCGCACCGGCAACAAGGCCGGCCATGCCGACGTGCCGCTGGAGACCGTGACCATCGTGCGCGCGGTGGTGATTGACTGAGCGATCGACCGACCAGCGCCGTCAGCATGGCGGATCGGCCGGGGTTGCCGCGCCCAGTCGAATGGGCCGCGCCCGAGCATTGGCAGGCGATCGACTTCATCTCCGACCTCCACCTCAGCGCGGCGCTGCCGCGCACCTTCGACACCTGGGCGGCGTACATGCAGCGCACGCCGGCCGACGCGGTGGTGATCCTGGGCGACCTGTTCGAGTTCTGGCCCGGCTCGGACGCAGTGCAGTTGGACTTCGAGGCGGGCTGCATCCAGGTGCTTGAAGCTGCCGCGCAGCGGCGGCACGTCGCGCTGATGGTCGGCAACCGCGACTTCCTGCTGGATCGGCAACTGCTGCAGCCTTTGGGCGTGCACTGGCTCGAGGATCCGACCGTGCTGCGGGCGTGGCAGCGCCACGCGGTGTGGCTGACGCACGGTGACGCGTTGTGCCTGGACGATGTCGCCTACCAGCGGTTCCGCGCCGTCGTGCGCGACGCGAAGACGCAAGCCGACTTCCTGGCGCTGCCGCTGGCCCAACGCGTTCGGCTGGGTGCCGAAGCCCGTCATGCCAGCGAGGCTGGCCGGCGCCGCGCACCGCCGCCGGGGGGTTGGCCCGATCTGGACCTGGCCGCCTGCGCCGCATGCCTGCGCGCCGGCCAGGCGCAGGTGATGGTGCACGGGCACACGCATCGGCCCGGCGCGTCGCCGCTGGCGCCAGGCTTGCACCGCCAAGTGCTCAGCGACTGGGATCTGGACGACCCCGCCCCCCGAGCCGAGGTGCTGCGCCTGCGCCGCGACGGCTTCGCCCGCCTGAGCCCGGACGCGGCCTGTTCGGGCGGCTGAGCGCAAGAGGCGCGCGATGCGGGCTTGGCTGCAATCGGTGCGCCGTTTCAACGAGCGGCGCGTGCTGCGGCGGCGCGCGATCCCGGACGCGCTGTGGCAGCTGACGCTGGCCCGTTACCCGTTCCTGGCGCAGCGCAGTGCCGCGGATCTCGACGAACTGCGCCGCCTGAGCAGCTTGTTCCTGGACGGCAAGGAGTTCAGCGGCGCGCACGGCCTGCAGGTCGACGATGAAATGGCGGTGGCGATCGCCGCGCAGGCCTGCCTGCTGGTGCTGCGCCTGGGGCTGCAGGCCTACGGCGGCTTCGTCGGCATCGTCGTGCACGCCGACGAGGTCCAGGTGCGGCGCGAGATCGTCGATGACAACGGTGTCGTGCACGAGTTCGACGACGTGCTCAGCGGCGAGGCCATGGCCGGCGGGCCGGTGATGTTGTCATGGCGCGACGTCAGCGAGGCGGGCGCGTCGGCCGAGTGGGGCTACAACGTCGTGGTGCACGAGTTCGCGCACATCCTGGACATGGGCGACGGCCTGGCCGATGGCATCCCGCCGCTGCCCAGCGCGCTGGCGCGCCAGCACTGGCAGGCGGTGTTGACGCAGGAGTACGAAGCCTTCTGCGCACGCGTCGATCGCGGCGAGGACACCGTGCTCGACCCCTACGGCACCGACAGCCACGAGGAGTTCTTCGCGGTCGCGTCCGAAGCCTTCTTCGTCGCGCCACTGGAGATGCGAACCGAGCAACCGACGCTGTATGCGCTGCTGGCCGGCTACTTCCTGCAGGATCCGGCGGCGCCGGACAGCTGAACCGGCAAGGCCGATCGGCGCGGCGGGCCGGCGCTACGCGGCGGTGATCTCGGGCCGTGCCTTGTCGTTCTTTTTCGGTGGTTGGATGTCGAGCTGGATCTCACCGTGGTCGTCGACGTCCACGCGAAGGCGGCCGCCGTCGACCAGGCGGCCGAACAGCAGCTCGTCGGCCAGCGCGCGGCGGATCGTGTCCTGGATCAGCCGCTGCATCGGCCGCGCGCCCATCAGCGGATCGAAGCCCTTCTTCGCCAGATGCTTGCGCAAGCCATCGGTGAAGGTGACCTCGACCTTCTTCTCGCCAAGCTGGCTTTCCAGCTGCAGCAAGAACTTGTCGACCACGCGCAGGATGATCTCCTCATCGAGCGCACGGAAGTTGACAATCGCGTCCAGCCGGTTGCGGAACTCGGGCGTGAACAGCCGCTTGATGTCGGCCATCTCGTCGC
>CALBTN010000024.1 GCA_937967345.1 uncultured Rubrivivax sp.
GTGGCCGACAGGCTGCGCCGGCTGTCGCTGCCGCCGCAGGCCTACGCCGAGCTGCGCCGCCGCCAGGCGGCGCCCAGCGCGAGTGCGCCGATCGTGGTCGAGGCAATCAAGGTCGAAGGCACGCGCCGCGTGTCGGACGAGGTGGTGTTGCAGTCGATGGCCACCGGCGTCGGCGATGTGCTCGACCGCGACACCATCGACCTCGACCTGCGCCGCATCTACAGCCACGGCGACTTCGAGACCGTGAACTACGCCGTCGACGAGATCGACGGCAAGCGCACGCTGGTCGTGCTGGTGAAGGAAAAGCCCGCCAGCGACTACCTGCGCTTCGGCCTGGGCATGGAGGCCAACCTGGGCAAGCAGGCGGCGTTCGACCTGTACGCCTCGCACCGCCGCAAGTGGGTGAACCAGTGGGGCGCGGAGTGGCGCAACGACCTGGTGCTGGGCACCGACGTGCTGCTGGCCTCCGAGTTCTACCAGCCGCTGGGCGAACGCCAGCACCTGTTCGTGGCGCCAAAGCTGCAGGTCTCGATCACGCCGTGGTATCTGTTCCTGGACGCGGTCCAGATCGCACGCTACCAGGACACGACCTGGAGCGCGAAACTGGACCTCGGCGCCAACCTCATCGAATACGGCGAGCTGCGCCTGGGTGCGCAGCTGGGCCAGCGCACCTTTCGCTTTCAAAGCGGCGACCTGCTGTTCCCGACCTTGCAGGTGCAGCGGCTCGGCGCGCTGCAGTTGTCGGCACGCGTGGACCGCTTGGACAGCGTGAACTTCCCGCACCAAGGTTATCTCGCCACCGGGCGCATCCACTCGTCGCTGTCGCAACTGGGCGCCGACCAGACCTACACCCAATGGGACGCCGCGCTCAACGGCGCGGCCACCTGGAGCCGGCACACGCTCGAGGGCCTGGTCAGTGCCGGTGGCAAGATCGGCTCCAACGACATTCCGATCGAAGAGACCTTCCCGCTCGGCGGCTTCCTGTACCTGTCGGGCCTGCAGCGCCAGCAACTGCGCGCGCAGGACTACGTCTTCGGCCGGCTGATGTACCGCACCAAGCTGGCCGACATCCCGCTGTTCGACGGCATCTACGCCGGCGCGTCGATCGAAGCCGCGCGAATGACGCCGTTCATCGGCACGCAGTGGGAGGGCATGCCGGTGCTGGGCACGCTGAACGTGCAGGCAGGCTCGCTGTACCTGGGCGTGGATTCGCCGCTCGGGCCGCTATACCTGGGCTTCGGCTACGCCAACAGCGACAACCGGGCGGTCTATCTGTTCCTCGGCCGGCCCTGACGGCGCGGGGCGGTCGCGGTTTATGCGGCGCCGCATGCAAAAGTCAAGATTCGACGACGGCTTGCGGCGCAAAGCAGCCGAATACAGAACAGCCTTCACCGCAGAGGAACGGAGGACGCAGAGGTCCGCAGAGTAAAGCCAGACTTGTATTCCTCTGCGCAAACTCTGCGTCCTCCGTTCCTCTGCGGTGAATGTGTTGGGTGTCGGCTAAGTGCCGCAAGCGGCAGTCACTTGCACCGCGCTCGATCGTGAACGTGTCTGATGCGCCGAATTGCGCGCGGGCTGAACCTGGCTGCACTACGATGCGCCGATCCTGGCAGCCAAACGAGGCCGCGGCGATGAAGCACCGAAGCTGGCAAGTCCAGGCGATCCACCGCATCGAGGCCGACTTCAACCGCTCGGCCGACACCCACCTGATCCCACTGCCGCTGCCGGCGTACCCGCAGGTCCACCTGTACCTGAAGGACGAATCCAGCCACCCCACCGGCAGCCTGAAGCACCGGCTCGCGCGCTCTTTGTTCCTGTACGCGCTGTGCAACGGCTGGCTCCATGAAGGCAGCACCGTGGTCGAAGCCTCGTCGGGCTCGACCGCGGTGTCCGAGGCCTACTTCGCGCGGCTGCTGGGGCTGCGCTTCGTCGCGGTGATGCCGCGCAGTACTTCGCCCGAGAAGGTCGCGGCGATCGAGTTCTACGGCGGGCGCTGCCATCTGGTGCAGCGCGGCGACCAGGTCTACGGCGAATCCGAGCGGCTGGCGCGCGAGTGCGGCGGCCACTACATGGACCAGTTCACCTACGCCGAGCGCGCCACCGACTGGCGCAGCAACAACAACATCGCCGAATCGATCTACGCGCAGATGGCGCGCGAGCCGCACCCGCTGCCGGCGTGGATCGTCTGCGGCTGCGGCACCGGCGGCACCACCGCCACCATCGGGCGCTTCATCCGCTACCGCGGCCACCCCAGCCGCGTGTGCGCGACCGACCCCGAGAACTCGGTGTTCTTCGACGCCTACGCCAGCGGCAACCACGGCCTGCGGCTGGACGCCAGCTCGCTGATCGAGGGCATCGGCCGCCCGCGCGTCGAGCGCTCGTTCGTGCCGGGCGTGATCGACGCAATGCTGCGCGTGCCCGACGCGGCCTCGCTGGGCGCGATCCACTACCTGGAGACGGTGCTCGCCCGGCGCTGCGGCGGCTCCACCGGCACCAACCTGATCGGCGCGCTGCATCTGGCGCGGCGCATGCACGACGCCGGCGAACAAGGCTCGATCGTCGCGATCCTGTGCGACGGCGGCGAGCGCTACGCGCACAGCTACTACAACGCGCAGTGGCTGGCGGCGCAGGGCTTCGACGCCACCGCCGCGACGGCGGTGCGCCGGACCGCCGAACTCGGCGATGCGCTGGCGTGGCAGGTGGCCGAGGCGCGGCGGGGTGAAGGCGCGAACCGATCGGGCCTGGCTGCGCCCGGCTGACGCGGCTTCGCGATCGAACCCTGCCGTCGGCAGCGCACCGGCTGCCGACGCGAAGCGGCCGCACGCAAACCTGCTTCAGCGCGGACAAGCGCAGCGCACCGGGAGCCAACGCGGCATCGTCATTCGCGCGCGCATCCCGACATCAGAACAACGGCGGCGGCAGCGCGCTGGCCGGCGGCGCGGCCGGGGTGCTGCCGGTCAGCTGGTCGGCGCTGGCCACCCAGCCGCCGCCCATCGCCTTGTAGAGGTTCACCGCCGAGGCGAACAGCTGCGCGCGGACCGACGCCAGGTTCAGCTCGGCCGGGAACAGTGCCTGCTCGGCCTGCAACACGGTCGAGTACGGCGCGTAGCCGCCGTCGTATTGCAGCCTGGCCAAGTCGCTGTACTGCTGCAGCGCCGCCACCAGCTTGGCCTGCGCGTCGAGCTGTTCGCGCAGCTTGCTGTTGGCGACCAGCGCGTTGTCGACATCGGCAAAGGCGTTGCGGATCGCCAGCTGGTAGTTCAGCAGCGCAGCCTGTTGTGCGGCTTCGGCCTGCGCCACCTGGCCGCTGACCGCGCCGAAGCTGAAGATCGGCCCGGCCAGCGTGCCGGCGTAGCTCCACACCTTGGCCGGGCCGCTGAACAGCTTGGACAGGTCGGCGCTGGCGCTGCCGAAGGCGCCGGTGAGCGAGATCGTCGGGAAGTACAGCGCCTTGGCGGCGCCGATCTGCGCGTTGGCGGCGATCAGCTGCTGTTCGGCCTGCAGCAGGTCGGGCCGGCGTTCCAGCAGTTCCGACGGCACACCCGCCGGCACCAGCGGCAGCTGCAGCTCGTCGACCGACTTGCCGCGCACGATCGGCCCCGGGTCGCGGCCCACCAGCACCGCCAGCGAGCTTTGCGTCTGCGCGATCTGCGATTCGATCAGCGGGATCTGCGCAGCGGCGGTCTCGTACTGCGACTGCGCCTGCGCCACGTTCATCATCGACACCTGGCCGTACTGGAACTGCAGCGTGAACAGCTCCACCGATTCCTTGTAGGTGGCCAGCGTCTTGTGCGCCACCGCCAGCTGCGCGTCCAGCCCGCGCAGCTGCAGGTAGCTGCTGGCGACCTGCGCCACCAGGCTCAGGATCACGCCGCGCCGCGCCTCGTCGCTGGCCAGCACGTTGGCGTAGGCGGCCTCGGACTGGCGCCGGATGCGGCCCCACAGGTCGATCTCCCAGCTCGCCTGCAGCGCCGCCTGATAAGCCGACGACGGGTTCGGGTAGTTCGGGATCTGCGCCGCAAAGGCCGGCTCGCGCGCGCGTTCGCGCTGTGCGCCGGCGCCATAACCCACGGCGGGGAACAGCTGCGAGCGTGTCTGCGTCAGGAAGGCTGCCGCCTGCTCGACGTTGGCCGCGGCGATCTGGATGTTGGTGTTGTGGCGCAGCGCCTCGTCGATCAGCTGGTTCAGCACCGGGTCCTGGAACTGCTGCCACCACAGCGTGTCGGCGGTCTGCGCCACGTCCTTCGGCTCGAACTGGAAGGCGGCCGGCGCGGTGATCTCGGGGCGTTTGTAGTCGGGGCCGAGGGTGCAGCCGGCGAGCAGCACCGTGGCAAGAGCGCTGAAGTAGAGGCGGCTCATCGTCAAGACCGCGCCAGGCACCGGCCAGCAGACGTCATGGGATCACGAGCCCTGCAGTTCCTCGCGCAGCACGCGGCGCAGCGTGGCCACCGTCAATGGCTTGTGCTCCGGGCTGGACTTGCGCGCCCCCACGGCGGCCTTGCGCAGCAAGGCATTGATCAGGGTCTGGTAACCGACGCCTTCGGCCTCCGCCTGAGCGCGGAAATGCTCGATCACGTCGTCGTCGAGCATGATGGTGATGCGGGTCTTGCCCGGAGAAGGAATCACCGCTCCGCGCTTGGCCTTGCTGAAGTCGTATTCGTCACGCATGGTATCGGTCTGCCTCGCCACGACTGGCCTTGCGAGCGGAAATCAGGCGCGTCCGCTCCCCGCGCTGGGTGTGGATGACCACCAGCACCCGCCCCAGCGCATCGGCACCCAGGGTGACGATGCGCCGTTCGTCCTGCACATCGGGGTCTTCGATGCTGAGAGCCATCGGATCGCGCAACGCCTGCTCGGCGTGCGCAAAACTGATGCCGTGCTTGCGCAGGTTCGCACGCGCCTTGTTCGGATCGAACCCGAAGGGCATGCGTCATTATGCATATCAGATGCATATCGGCAAGGCGCGGGTCGGGGCTGCATCGGCGCCACTCAATGCCCGTCGGCCGGCGGCGCGACGGGCGCGACGGGCGCGACGGGCGCGACGGCCGATGACTCCGCCTTCGGGGCTGTGCGCCGCGCCGCCTTGCGCTCGCCCAGCCGGTCGAAGAGGTAGAAGAACAGCGGCACGTACAGCATCGCCAGCGTGGTCTCGCCGATCATGCCGCCGATGATGCCGGTGCCGATCGAATGCCGCGCATTCGCGCCGGCACCCACCGCGATCGCCAGCGGCAGGCAACCCACCGCGAAGGCGAGCGAGGTCATGATGATCGGCCTCAAGCGCTGCTCGCCGGCCAGCCTTGTCGCGTCCATGATGCTGTAGCCCTGCTGGCGGAAGTCCACCGCCGCGCTGACGCGCAGCACCGCGTTCTTCGCGCCCAGCCCGATCAGCACCAGCAGGCCGATCTGGAAGTACACGTCGTTCTCCAGCCCGCGGATGTGGTTCATCAGCAGCGCGCCGAGCACGCCGAAGGGGATCGCGGTCATCACCGCACCGGGCAGGGTCCAGCTTTCGTACTGCGCCGCCAGCACCAGGAAGACGATGATCAGGCCGAAGACGAAGGCCAGCGCCGAAGTGCCACCCGACTGCTTCTCCTCGAAGGCCAGCCCCGACCAGGCGAAGGTGTATTGGCCCGGCAGCTCGCGCGCCAGCTCCTCCATCACGCGGATCGCCTGCCCCGAGCTGTAGCCGGCCGCGGCGTTGCCGATGATCTTGGCCGCCGGGAAGCCGTTGAAGTGCGGCAGCAGGTCGGGCCCCGCGGTCCACTCGGTGCTGACCACGGCCGACAGCGGCACCATCTTGCCTTGGTTGGAGCGCGTGTACAGGCGCGTCAGGTCGCCGGGCGTCTGGCGGAACGGCGCGTCCGACTGCACGATCACCCACCACACGCGGCTGTACTGGCTGAACTGGCTGGCGGTCAACGAGCCGAACTGCGCCTGGATCGCGCTGTACACGTCCTGCACCGGCACTTGCAGCAGCATCGCCTTCTCGCGGTCGACGTCGGCGCGCAGCTGCTGGCTGTTGGCGTTGAAGGTGGTGTTCAGGCCGGCCAGCTCGGGCCGCTGCCGCGCCTTGGCCAGGAGGGCCTGCACCTGGTTGCCCAGCTCCACAGGCGAGCCGGCGGCGGTGTCCTGGATCCAGAACTCGAAGCCGCCGGTGGTGCCGATGCCGGGGATCGCCGGCGGCGCGATCGGCAGCACCACCGCTTCCTGGATGTGCTTGGCCTGGTCGTAGAAGGCGGTCAGGATCGCGCGCGCGTTCTGCTGCTTGGCGGTGGCGATGTCCTGGTAGCGCTGCTTGAAGTCGCTGAAGGTGATGAAGATGGTCGCCGCGTTGGTCTTGAAGCCGGCGTCGATCAGGCTGTAGCCGGTGACCACCGAGCGCGTCGCCACGCCCGGGATCTTGGCCAGGATGGCGTCGGCGCGCGAGGCCACTTCCTGCGTGCGCTCGAGGCTCGCCGCCTGCGGCATGACGATCGCGACCATCGCGTAGCCCTGGTCCTCCTGCGGCACGAAGCTGCTCGGCAGGGTGACGAACAAATGCCAGATCGCGTAGAGGAACACGCCCAGCAGCACGAAGGCGACGACCATGCGCTTGATGACGAATTCCACCGCGTGGCCGAAGCCGCGCGTCACGCTATCGACCTGGCGGTTGAACCAGGCGAAGAAGCCGCGCGTCGGCGGCGGGTTGTGCTTGAGCAGCAGCGCGCACATCGCCGGCGTGAGCGTCAGCGCGACGATGCCGCTGATGATCACCGACACCACGATCGTGATCGCGAACTGCTTGTACAGCTGCCCGGTGGTGCCGGGCAGGAAGGCCGCCGGCACGAACACCGAGGCCATCACCAGCACCACCGCGACCAGCGAGCTGCCGATCTCGTTCATCGAGCGGATCGTCGCGTCCTTGGGCGACAGGTGGTGCTGCGCCATGTTGCGCTCGACGTTCTCGCACACCACGATGGCGTCGTCGACGACCATGCCGATCGCCAGGATCAGCCCGAAGAGTGTGAGCAGGTTGATCGAGAAGCCTAAAGCGAGCATGCCGGCGAAGGTGCTGACCAGCGCCACGATGATCGCCACCGCGCAGATCAGCGTGGTGCGCAGGCTTTGCAGGAACAGGTACACCACCAGCACCACCAGCACCAGCGCTTCGAGCAGCGTGTGGATCACCTCTTCGATCGACAGGCGCACGAAGTCGTTGGTGTCCAGCGCGATGGTCGTGGCCAGCCCCTCGGGGAAGCGCGAGCGCATCTCGTCCAGCGTCTTGCGCACCGCGTTGCTCACCACCAGCCCGTTGGCGCCGGGCTGCTGGTAGATGGCGATCAGCGTCGCCGGCTCGCGGTTGAGCTGGCTGTCGACGATGTACTGGCGCAGCCCCACCTCGGCGCGCGCCACGTCGCCCAGGCGCACGATGGCGCTGCCGTCGGGGTTGGCGCGCAGGATGATGCGTTCGTACTGGCGCGGGTCGGCGAACTGGCTTTGCGTGACCACCGGGAAGGTCAGCTGCACGTTGCCGGGGCTCGGGTCCTGGCCGATCTGGCCGGCGCCGAAGAGGGCATTCTGCTGGTTCACCGCGTTGGCGATGTCGCTGGTGGTGATGCCCAGCGACGCCATGCGGTCCGGGTTCATCCAGATGCGCATCGCCTGGTCGGGCACGCCCATGATCTGCGCCTGGCCGGCGCCGGGCACGCGCTTGAGCGCATCGAGCACGTAGACGTTGGCGTAGTTGGCGACGTAGTCGGCGCTGTAGCGCCCGCCCTTGCTGGTGACGGCCACCAGCATCATGATCGACGAGCTCTTCTTCTGCACCGACACGCCCTGCTGCTGCACCGCTTCGGGCAACGCGGGCAGCGCCAGGTTGACGCGGTTTTGCACCTGCACCTGGGCGATGTCGGGGTCGGTGGCGAGCGCGAAGTACACGGTCAGCACCAGCTGGCCGTTGGCCGAGCTGGTGCTGCTCATGTAAAGCATGTTGTCCACGCCGTTGATCTGCGCCTCGATCGGCGCGGCCACGCTGTCGGCCAGCGTCTTGCTGTCGGCGCCGGGGTAGGTGGCCTGCACCGTCACCTGCACCGGCGTGATCGCCGGGTACTGCTGCACCGGCAGCGCGGTCATCGCCACCAGCCCGGCCAGGCACAGCAGCAGCGCGACCACCGCCGCGAAGATCGGCCGCTCGATGAAGAAGCGGGAGAACATGCGCGCGCCCGGCTGCGTCTAGCGGGGCGCGCTGGCTGGCGCCGCTGCGGAGGCCGATGCAGAGGCCGCGGCCGCGGTGGGCTTGCCGTCGAGCTGCATCACGACCACCGCCGCCCCGGCGGCGAGGCGCTGGCCGCCGTCGACCACCAGCCGGTCGCCGGCCTGCAGCCCTTCGTTGACGAACCAGCTGTCGCCGTGCCAGTCGCCCAGCACCAGCGGGCGCTGTTCGGCCTTGCCTTCGGCGTTCACCACCCAGGCGAAGTGGCCCTTGGCGCCTTGCTGCACCGCGCGCTGCGGCACCAGGATCGCGTTGGGCCGCAGCGCCCCCTTGAGCCGCGCGCGCACGTACTGGTTCGGGCGCAGCACGCCCTTGGGGTTGTCGACCGTGGCGCGGATCAGGAAGGTGCCGGTCTGCGGGTTGTAGGACGGGTCGGCGAAGGTGATCTTGCCGGTGAAGGGGAAGATGCTGTTGTCCGGCTGCACGATCTCGACCGTCATCTTCATGTCGGGCGGCAGCTTCAGCCGGCCGTCGCGGATGTCGTTCTGGATGCGCAGGAATTCGTTCTCCGACAGGCTGAAGTTGACCCACATCGGGCTCAGCACCGAGACGGTGGTCAGCTGCGCGTTCTGCGGGTTCAGGTAGGTGCCGTCGGCCACCGCCGCGTAGCTGCTGACGCCGGCCACCGGCGAGCTGATCACGGTGTAGCTCAGGTCCAGCTGCGCCGAGGTGACCTGCGCCTTCGACTGCTCCACCGCGGCGGCCGCCTGTTCGTACTGCCCGGTGGCGTCGTCCAGGTCCTTCTGCGACAGCGCGTTCTTCGCCGCCAGCGGTTTGACCCGATCGAGGTTGGCCTTGGCCACCGTCATCGCCGCCTGGTTGCGCTGCAGCGCGGCCTTGGCCGCGTCGAGCTGCGCCTGGAAGGGTTTGGGGTCCATGCGGAACAGCACCTGCCCGGCCTTGACCACCGAGCCTTCGGTGTAGACGCGCTTGTCGAGCCAGCCCGACACGCGCGCCTGGATGTTCACGGCCTGCGAGCTCTGCGTCTGCGCCACGTACTCGCGCGAGATGTCGATGTCGCGCGGCGCGATGGTGACCAGGCTGACCTCCAGCGGTGGCGGGGGCAGCTTCGGTGGCTCCTTGCCGCAGGCGGCGAGCAGGGCCAAGCCGGCAGCGCAGCAGAGCAGGGCGGTTCGGCGCATCGCCTACACGCGCTCGATCACCAGCGCGATGCCCTGCCCCACGCCGATGCACATCGTGCACAGCGCGTAGCGGCCGCCGCTCACCTCCAACTGGTTGACCCCGGTGGTGGCCAGCCGCGCGCCGCTGGCGCCCAGCGGGTGGCCCAGCGCGATCGCGCCGCCGTTGGGGTTGACGCGGGGGTCGTCGTCGGCGACGCCGAGGTCGCGCAGCACCGCCAGGCCCTGCGCGGCGAAGGCCTCGTTGAGCTCGATGACGTCGATCTGCTCGAGCTTCAAGCCGGTCAATGCCAGCACCTTGCGCACCGCCGGCGCCGGGCCGAAGCCCATGATGCGCGGCGCCACGCCGGCGGTGGCCATGCCGACCACGCGCGCGCGCGGCTTCAGGCCGTGCTTTGCCGCCGCCGCTTCGCTGGCCAGCAGCAATGCGCAGGCGCCGTCGTTGACGCCGCTGGCGTTGCCGGCCGTCACCGTGCCCTCGGGTTTGACCACGCCCTTGAGCCTGGCCAGCGCCTCCATCGAGGTCTCGCGCGGGTGTTCGTCCTTGGCGACGACGATCGGATCGCCCTTCTTCTGCGCGATCGTCACTGAGCAGATCTCGCGCTCGAAGAAGCCGGCCTTCTGCCCGGCCACGGCCTTGAGCTGACTGGCCAGCGCCATGCGGTCCTGCGCCTCGCGCCCGATCTTGAACTGCTCGGCCACGTTCTCGGCGGTCTCGGGCATCGAGTCGATGCCGTACTGCGCCTTCATCAGCTTGTTGACGAAGCGCCAGCCGATGGTGGTGTCGTACACCGCGTTGGCGCGCGCGAATGCGGTCTCGGCTTTGGGCATGACGAAGGGCGCGCGGCTCATGCTTTCCACGCCGCCGGCGATCATCACTTCAGCCTCGCCGCAGCGGATCGCGCGCGCCGCGCTGCCCACCGCGTCCAGCCCCGAGCCGCACAGCCGATTGATGGTCGCGCCCGGCACCTCGATCGGCAGCCCGGCCAGCAAGGCCGCCATGCGCGCGACGTTGCGGTTGTCCTCGCCGGCCTGGTTGGCGCAGCCGTAGA
>CALBTN010000025.1 GCA_937967345.1 uncultured Rubrivivax sp.
CGGCGTAGCGCTGCGCGATCATCGCGTAGCCGGTGTTCTGCGCCATGTGGCCGTAAGGCAGGTCCATCTCGGCCTCGGGTGCGCCGTAGCGGATGCTGTGGCCGCCGAAGCGCGAGGCCTTCATGACCTCGATCATGTGGTCATCGTGCGGCGCGGTCGGCGCCATGCGCGCCGGGATCACGCACAGCACCGCGCTGGCCAGGCCGAGTTCGATCGCCGCGGCCGCGCGCCACACCGCGCCCACCGAACTGGCACCACCCAGGTCCACCACCTCGGCGAAATCGAGCTTGATGCCCAGGTGCTCGCCGACCATCGCCGGCACGAACATGCCGGCCTCGTGGAACTGCGGGCCGAGGATGACCAGACCATCGAGCTGCTGCAGTTCGAGCCCGGCATCGGCCAGCGCCATGCCCGCCAGTTCGGCCACCTGGTCGAGGTGGAAGGTGCGCGGTGCGCTGGCGTACTTTTCGGGTTTGTATTGGGCTGCACCGACCAGTGCCGCCCGTCCTTGCAGTCCCATGGGGTCTCCGTCACGCGGCCGTCCGGCGCGCCGTTTACATGTTCTTTCGAGGCCCTGCAAGGGCCATCGTCCGATGGGACTAGAACCCGCGCCACAGCGGCGCCAACCATCGCCCGGGCATCATCGCAGTGGCAAACTGCCGCGGCTTCCGTTAGTCTCATCGGACGATGAACCGGCGGTCGTGGCTCCCAACAATGCCGCCCACTCAATAATGCCGCCCACTTCGGGCAGGAGACAACCGATGCGCATCCTGGTCGGTATCAGCATGGCCGCGATCGTGGCGCTCAGTGCGCTGTACGCTTTCTCGCCGCGGCACACCCCGCCGCTGGCGGCATCGCACATTCCGGTGACGCGCATGCAGTTCAATGCGATGGCGCGTGCCGGCAACACGCTGGTCGCCGGCGGCGAACTCGGCTACATCATGTGGTCCGACGACGACGGCAAGACCTGGAAGCCCGCCAGCGTCGAGCCGCAGCGCTACGCGCTGGTCACCGGCATCGCGTTCCAGGACGACAAGAACGGCATGGCGGTCGGCCACGAGGGCCAGATCCTGCGCACCAGCGACGGCGGGCACAGCTGGAAGGAGCTGCGCTTCGACGAAGAGCGCGGCGAGCCGCTGATGAGCATCGCGCGGCTGCACTCGGGCGACTGGCTTGCGGTGGGCGCCTTCGGCCGCGCACTGCGCTCGAGCGACGACGGCAAGACCTGGGAGCAGATCCAGCTCGGCGGCGACGGCGACAAGCACATGAACCGCATCGTCGCCAGCCGCGACGGCAAGCGCTGGGTCATCGTCGGCGAGCGCGGCTTCGTGCTGACCTCGACCGACGACGGCCAGAACTGGGAGGTCGTGCCGGCGTTCTACAACGGCTCGCTGTACGGCGCGACGCAGCTGCCCGACGGCCACTGGGTCGTCTACGGCATGCGCGGCAACGTGTTCCGCGCCGATGCCAACCTGCAGCACTGGACCAAGGCCCAGGTGCCGGCGCCGATCTCGCTGTTCAACCATGCGCTGGCGCCCGACGGCAGCCTGCTGCTCACCGGCCAGGGCGGCATGGTGCTGCGCAGCACCGACGGCGGCGCGACCTTCAACCGGGTGCGTGGCGGCGGCCGCGCCGCGATCACCGCACTCGCCTTCGCCGCCGATGGCAGCTGGGTGCTGGCCAGCGATGCCGGCATGCTGCACTTCGACCCGAAGCAAGCGGCACAGCCCACCAACAGCCCCGCCGCGGGCCAGGCCACCCAGCCCGATCAAGACGCGGCCAAGCCCGCTTCCGGAGCCAAGTCATGAGCACCCTGCGCGAGCCCACCACCCGAGTGGAAGTCATCGTCGACGGCATCGCGCGCTGGCTGATCGCCAAGCGCAAGATCCTGTCGGTGGTGTTCGTGCTGATCACCCTGGCGCTGGGGGCTTCGGCGCTGCGCGTGCATCTGGACCCCGGCTTCAACAAGCTGATCCCGATGAAGCACCCGTTCATGGAGGCTTTCCTCAAGCACGGCAGCACCTTCGCCGGCGCCAACCGCATCCTGGTCAGCGTGCGCTGGAAGGGCGAAGGCGACATCTACAACCCCGAGTTCATGAAGGTCATGCACGGCGTCACCGACGACGTGTTCTTCACCCCGGGCGTCAACCGCGCGCAGGTGTTCTCGATCTTCACGCCCAACGTCAAGTACATCGAGGTCACCGAGGAAGGCTTCGCCGGCGAGGTCGTCATCCCGTCGCGCTTCGAGGCCGACGAAGAAGGCCTGGCCAAGGTGCGCGCCAACGTCGCGCGCTCGGGCGAGATCGGGCGGCTGGTGGCCAACGACCTGAAGAGCGCGCTGGTGCGCGCCGACCTGCTCGAGGTCGACCCGACCACCGGCAAGAAGCTCGACTACTCCGAGGTCTCGAAGAAGCTCGAGGAAATCCGCGCCAAGTACAGCAACGACCACATCGACATCCAGATCATCGGCTTCGCCAAGGTGGTGGGCGACGTGATGGAGGGGCTGTTCACCGTCGTCACCTTCTTCGGCATCGCCTTCGTCGTCACCGCGGTGCTGCTGTGGTTCTATTCGCGTTCGCTCAAGCTGACGATCCTGGCGCTGGTGGTGGCGATGCTGCCGGTGGTCTGGCTGCTGGGCATCCTGCCGCTGATCGGCTACGGCATCGACCCGATGTCGATCCTGGTGCCGTTCATGATCTTCTCGATCGGCGTGTCGCACGCGGTGCAGATGACCAACGCCTGGAAGCAAGACGTGCTGGCCGGCTTCAGCGCCGAGCACGCGTCGCAGATCGCGTTTCGCAACCTGGCGATCCCCGGCACCGTGGCGCTGGTGACCAACGCGCTGGGCTTCATGGTGATCATGCTGATCGACATCCCGATCGTGCACGAACTGGGCGTCACCGCTTGCATGGGCGTGCTGCTGATGATCGTCACCAACAAGATGATCCTGCCGATCATCCTGTCGCACCTGAAGCTCGAACGCCAGGCCAGCGCCGACCAGCAACCCGGCCGCAACCGGCTGTGGTGGGCGATCTCGGCCTTTGCTACGCCCCGCGTGGCGCTGGCCACCTTCGCGGTGTCGCTGCTGCTGCTGGCGGTCGGCACGCACTACTCGCGCCAGCTGCTCACCGGCGACGTCGGCTCCGGCGTGCCCGAGCTGCGCGCCGAGAGCCGCTACAACCGCGACAACGACATCGTCGTCAAGAACTACTCGATCGGCATGGACGCGTTGTCGGTGTACGTGGAGACCACCGGCCAGACCGAGGCCTGCCTGTCCTGGCCGGTGATGAACGCGGTCGAGCGTTTCGACAACGCGATGCGCGGCGTCGACGGCGTGCTGTCGGTGACCAGCGTGGCTGGCATGGCCAAGGTGGCCGCCGGCGGCAACAACGAAGGCAACCCGCGCTGGTCCGGGCTGCAGCGCAGCGAAGGCGCGCTGCGCACCGGTGCCAGGGCCGCGCTGCCCGAACTCGGCCTGAACACCGAAGGCTGCGGCGTGATCCACATCCTGGTGTACCTGAAGGACCACCAGGGCGCGACGCTCGAACACGTGGTCGGCGAGGCGCAGAAGTTCATCGACGCGGACAAGACCCCCGACATCAAGTTCCGCCTGGCCGGCGGCAACGCCGGTGTCGCCGCGGCCACCAACAAGGCGGTGGAGAAGGCCGAGGTCGAGATGCTGTCGGCGATCTTCGGCGCCATCATGCTGCTGTGCTGGCTGACCTTCCGCACCTGGAAGGCGGTGCTGTGCATCATGGTGCCGCTGACCATCGTGTCGATCCTGTGCAACGCGCTGATGGCGGTGCTGGGCATCGGGCTGAAGGTGCCGACGCTGCCGGTGATCGCGCTCGGCGTGGGCGTCGGCGTGGACTACGGCATCTACCTGTTCGAGCGCATGCAGCACGAGCTCCAGGACAACGGCTCGACGCTGCGCGAGGCCTTCTACGAGGCGATGCGCCAGCGCGGCACGGCCGCGGTGTTCACCGCGGTGACGATGTCGATCGGCGTGGGCAGCTGGGCCTTCGCCGACCTGAAGTTCCAGGCCGACATGGGCATCCTGCTGGCCTTCATGTTCTTGGTCAACGTGTTCGGCGCGATCTTCCTGCTGCCGGGCCTGGCCTGCTGGCTCAACGTCGGCGGCGACCGTCCAACCACCACGGGCAAGCTCGAGCAAGCCCAAGCCGGGAGCAAGGCATGAGCAGCAAGAAACTGAAGGACCGTTACGGCCCGTGCGCGATGGTCATCGGCGCGGCCGAGGGCATGGGCGCGGCCTGGGCCGAGCGCCTGGCCAAAGAGGGCTTCGACCTGGTGCTGCTCGATCTGCGCGAGCCCGAGCTGAACAAGCTCGCCGGCAAGCTGGAGTCCAAGCACGGCATCCGCGCCGGTGCGCTGTGCTGCGACCTGACCCAGACCGAGCAGGTGCAAGCCGCGCTCGACCACATCGCCGGCGTCGAGATCGGCCTGGTGGTGTTCAACGCCGCGCTGGCGTCCAACGGCCCGTGGGCCGAGTCCACCCTGGCCGACAAGATGCGGGTGGTCGCGGTCAACGTGCACGCGGTGCTGATGGTCACCGACGCGCTGTCGCGGCCGATGATCGAGCGCAAGCGCGGCGGCATCGTGCTGACCTCGTCGATGGCCGCGCTGCAAGGCGCGCCGGGCCAGGCGATCTACGCAGCGACCAAGTCCTTCGACCTGATCCTGGCCGAATCGCTGTGGGGCGAGCTGTCGCCGCTGGGCGTGGACGTGATGGCGTTCATCCCCGGCATGGTGCGCACGCCGAACTTCGAGCGCTCGGGCGCGAACAAGGCCACCAGCGTGCTGTTCTCGCCGGTCGAGCCGGCCACCGCGGTCGACGAGGCGCTGGCCGGCCTGGGCAAGGGCCCGCGCACGGTGCCGGGCAAGGTCTGGCGGGCAATGGCTGCGGCCAGCAGTTTGATGCCGCGCGACAAGCTGATCGAAGCCGCCGGCGAGCGCATGCGCGGCCTCGAAAACCAAGGTTCGCTGGCCAAGCCAAAGGCCAAGGGCAAGTAGGGCCGACGCGACCGGCATCGAGCCGCAAGCGCCAGCGCACGGCCCGACGACGCCCCCCAGGCGCGCCGGGTGTGGGCGCCTGCGAGCGGGCGGGCGCCTGCGAGCGGCTTCAGATCACGCTGCGCCCGCCCTGCACCTGCTGCTGCGCCCAGCGGTAGTCGGCCTTGCCGGCCGGGCTGCGCCGGATCTGCTCGACCAGGTAGACCGCACGCGGGCGCTTGTAGCCGGCCAGCGCCGCGCGGCACACGCGGTCGAACTTGTCGGCCGCGAAGCTGGCGCCGGGTTCGAGTTCGATCACCGCCGCGACCTTCTGGCCCCAGCGTTCGTCGGCCTGGCCGACCACCAGCACGTCGCGCACGGCAGCGTAGCGCCGGATCGCCTCTTCCACTTCTTCGGGAAACACCTTCTCGCCGCCGGTGCTGATGCACAACGAGCCGCGCCCGAGCACGACGTAGTGGCCGTCCGGGTCGACGCGCGCGCGGTCGCCGGTCAGCACCCACAACCGGCCGTCGATGGTGACGAAGGTCTCGGCGCTCTTCTTCGCATCGCCGTAGTAGCCCAGCGGCGTGTAGCCGGTGCGCGACAGCGTGCCTTCGCCGCCGGGCGCGCTGACGATGCGGTGCTGCTCGTCGATCACCGCCAAGTCGGGCCGCGGCGCGATGCGCAGGAAGCCCTCGCCGCCGGTTGGGCGCTCGCCGCCGCCGATCACGCCCGACTCCGACGAGCCCATGCCGTTGTTGACCACGACCTGCGGCAAGGCGGTGCGGATGCGCTGCTGCAACTGCTCGGTCAGCAGCGCGCCGCCGTTGCCGAAGACCTTCAGCGCTGACAGGTTCCAGCGCCCGGGCGCGGCTTCGAGCGACTGCACCAGCGGCAGCGCCATCGCGTCGCCGACCACCGACAGGATGTTGACGGCCTTGTCCTGCACCGTGTCCCAGATGTGCGCGGCGTCGAAGGCCGGCTGGTCGTTGACGACCACGGTGTGCCCGGCCATCAGGCTGATCAGCGACGACCACATCGCCGCGCCGTGCATCATCGGCGCGATCGCGAAGTAGGTCAGCGGCGGCGCGGACTTCACCAGCGGCGCCAGCTCCTCGGGCGTGGCCACCGGCCCGCGGCCGAAGTAGATGCCGCCGCCACCCAGCGCGGCCATCCACAGCGCCTTGTGCGGCCAGATCACGCCCTTCGGCTGGCCGGTGGTGCCGCCGGTGCACAGCAGCATCAGGTCGTTGTCGCTGCGCTGCGGATCGTCCAACGCCGGCGCGCCCAACGCCAGCAGATCCTCGTAGCGCACGCTGCGTTGCGGCGGATCACCGTCGCCGCCGACGCGCACGCACAGCGCCAGCGTCGGCACCTGCGGCGCGACTTCGGCGACCACGGCGTCGAACTCGGCGCCGAACACCAGCGCGCGCAGATCGAGCGTGGTGAACAGGTACTTCAGCTCGTCGGCGACGTAGCGGTAGTTGACGTTGACCGGCGCGGCGCCGATCTTGCAGCAGGCAAAGAAGCTCTCCAGGTACTGCGCCGAGTTGTACAGCTGGATGCCCACGTTGTCGCCGCGGCGCACGCCGCTGGCGCGCAGCCCGTTGGCCAGGCGCGTCGCGCGTGTGTCCAGTTCGGCAAAGCTCAGCCGCGTGTCGCCGCAGACGAAGGCGGTGCGCTCGGGCACCGCCGCGGCGACGATCTCGAACAGGTCAGCGAGGTTGAAAGTCCGCATGGGGGTCCCCCGTTTGCAAAGTCAGGCCGTCGCGGCAGGGCGCGCCCCGACGATTCGTTTCACACCGGCCAGGCCGCTGCGCCCGCTCACTTCAGCTGGTCGAAAGGCACGCCCTTGTCCAGCCGCGGCTCGCTCGCCAGGCCGAGCACGCGCTCGCCGATGCTGTTCTTGACGATCTCGTCGGTGCCGCCGGCGATGCGCATGCCGGCCGCGCCGAACCACAGCCGCTGCACCAGCTCCCACTGGGCGTCGGCATCGCCGCCGGCCAGCACGCCGCGTTCGCCCTGCAGGTCGATCGCCAGGTAGGCGTAGTCCTGCAGCGCACGCGCCGCGACGATCTTGGCCACCGACATCTCCGGCCCCGGCGCACGGCCCTGCCCCAGCGCGGTCAAGGCGCGGCACTGCAGCAGCCACAGGCCCTGGTGCGCGAGGTACAGGCCGCACAGCCGCTCGCGCATGCGCGCATCGTCGATCGCGGCGCGGCCGCCCAGCCGGGTGCGGCGCAGCATCGCCAGCGCCTGGTGCAGCAGCTGCGGCGGCATGGTGCCGCCGATCGCCAACCGCTCGCTCATCAACCCGGTCAACGTGACTTTCCAGCCGCCGCCGAGCGCACCCACGCGCTGCGCGTCGGGCACGAAGACATCGTCGAAGAACACCTCGCAGAACTCGGACTCGCCGCTGGCCTGGCGGATCGGGCGCACCTGCACGCCGCGGCTGCGCATGTCGATGTAGAAACTGGTCAGGCCGTCGAACTTCGGCTGCGCCGGGTCGGTGCGCGCCAATACCAGGCCGTAGTCGGCGAATTGCGCGAGCGAAGTCCAGACCTTCTGGCCGTTCAGCCGCCAGCCTTCGGTGCCGCCCTCACCTTCGCCGCTGCAGCGCTGCGCGCGCGTGCGCACCATCCCCAGGTCGCTGCCGGCGCCGGGCTCGCTCAGCAGCTGGCACCACAGGTGCTGGCCGTGCAGCGCCGGCCCGACGTGGCGCGCCACCACCTCGGGCGCGGCATGCGCGGCCAGCGCCGGGATCACCATGCCCAGGCTCACCGCGAACACCATCGTCGGTACGTTGTAGCGCGCCTCCTCCTCGCGGAAGATCACCTCCTGCACCGGCGTGCCGCCGCGCCCGCCCAGCGCCTCGGGCCAGGTGATCGCGCCGTAGCCGGCTGCCGCCTTGCAAGCCTGCCAGCGCCGCGCCGCAGCGACGCGTTCGGCCGCCGGCAGCGCCGCGCCGTAGACCTCGTCCGGGCGCTGCTTGGCCTCGGCGTTGGCGTCCAGCCAGGCGCGCACTTCGCGGCGGAAGGCCGCTTCGTCGGCGGAGTCGTCGAAGTCCATGCGCTGCGCCCTTTTCAGTGCTCGTGCTGGGCTCGGTCCAGGCTCGCCACCAGCGCCTGCGCCAGCCGCTCGCGCCACTCGTGCACGCTGCCCAGTTGCACCGCGGTGCAGCGCGCGCGGCGATAGAACAGGTGGCCGTCGGCCTCCCAGGTCACGCCGATGCCGCCGAGGGTCTGGATGTGCTCCTGCGCCGCCAAGCTGAAGGCCTCGCTGCACGCGACGCGCGCTGCCGCGGCGGCCAGCGCCAGCTCGGCCGCCGGCTCGGTGCTGCGCGCGTCCTTGTCCAGCGCCCAGGCGCCGTAGTAGGCGTGCGCACGCGCCAGCTGGTTGGCGCTGTAGACGTCGGCCAGCTTGTGCTTGATGCCCTGGAACGAACCGATGCTGCGGCCGAAGGCGTGGCGCTCGCGCGCGTAGGCGGCCGCGGCCTCGAGCGCGGCATCGGCGCCGCCGAGCTGCTCGAAAGCGAGCAGCACCGCAGCGCGGTCGCGCACGCGGCGCAGCAGCGCGGCGCTGTCGGTGCACGCCGCCAGCGGCTCGGCCGGTGTATCGGCAAAACGCAACTCGGCATACGGC
>CALBTN010000026.1 GCA_937967345.1 uncultured Rubrivivax sp.
ACCACCTTGACATGGTGGGGGTCGTTGGTTCGAGTCCAATCGCGCCTACCAGACGTAATGCAGAACAAGCACCCGGCGCAAACGCCAGGTGCTTTTTTGTTTTCTCAACGATATGCCCGGTGGTGGCGCTACGGCTACAGCACGCGCCCTGGGTTCAACCTTCCCTGCGGGTCCAGCGCCTGCTTGATGGCCCGCATCAGCTGCAGCGCCACGGCCGGCTTGCGCTGCGCCAGTTCCTCGCGCTTGAGCGTGCCGATGCCGTGCTCGGCCGAGATCGATCCGCCGCGCGCGCACACTGCGTCATAGACCAGTGCGTTTACCGCGTGCTCGTTGCGGTCCAGGAACTCTTGCGCGGATCGAGATTCGGGTGCTTGCACGTTGAAGTGCAGATTGCCGTCGCCGAGGTGGCCGAAGTTGACCAGGCGCATGCCGGTGAAGGCCTGCGCGAGCGCGGCTTCGGTGTGCTCGACGAAGCCGGGAATCGCCGACACCGGCAGCGCGATGTCGTGCTTGATGTTCGGCCCGTCCTGCGACTGCGCCAACGGGATCGACTCGCGCAGATGCCACAGCGCGTGCGACTGCGCCAGGCTCTCGGCCACCACCGCGTCATCGATGTGGCCGGCTTCGATCGCCGCCTGCAGCAGCGATTCCAGCCGGGTGCGCGCCGCGGCTTCGCTTTCGGTATCGGCCTGCTCGATCAGCACCGTCCACGCGGCGCCGGGCAGCGGCCGGGGCAGGGTCGGAAAGTGCCGTGCGACCAGCTCCAGCGAAAACCGGTTCATCACTTCGAAGCCGGTCAGCGCCGCGCCCAGGCGCTTGCGCGCCAGCGTCAGCAGCGCCACGCACTGCGCCAGCGACGTGGGCGTGGCGCAGGCGGCCAGCGCGGTGGTCGTGGCCGCGGGCAGCGGCGCCAGCTTGAGCGTGGCCGCGGTGATGATGCCCAGCGTGCCTTCGCTGCCGATGAACAGGTCGCGCAGGTCGTAGCCGGTGTTGTCCTTGCGCAAGCCGCTCAGTCCGTCCCAGACCTGGCCGTCGGCCGTGACCACCTCCAGGCCCAGGCACAGCTCGCGCGCGTTGCCGAAGCGCAGCACCTGCGTGCC
>CALBTN010000027.1 GCA_937967345.1 uncultured Rubrivivax sp.
GCACGACGACGTCGACGCGGCGCCGGTCGAGGACTTGCTGCACGACGGCGACGCGGTCCGGGTCGAGCTCGCGCGGCTGCGCCGCGGCCTGATCATGGTCGCGCTCGCGCTGGTGGCCAGCAGCGTTGCCTACGCGCTCATGCCCTTCGAGCCGGCACCGAAGAAGGGCCTGGCGCTGCTGCTGTTCATCGCCATCCTGTGGCTGACCGAAGGCGTGCACGTGACGCTGACGGCGATCATGGTGCCGGTGGGCGCGCTGCTGCTGGGCTTTCCCGACTTCAACACCACCAAGGCCTTCGCCCCCTTCGCCGATCCGATCATCTTCCTGTTCTTCGGCGGCTTTGCCCTCGCCACCGCGATGCACGTGCAGCGGCTCGACCGCAAGATCGCGTTCTGGCTGATGTCGCTGTCGGGCTCGCACCTGGGCGTGGCGGCACTGCTGCTGTTCGCGGTGACGGCCGGGCTGTCGATGTGGATCAGCAACACGGCAACCGCAGCGATGATGCTGCCGCTGGCGATCGGCATGATGAGCGAGCTCGACGAGCGCAAGGACCGCAACACCTTCGTCTTCATCCTGCTCGGCATCGCCTATTCGGCCAGCATCGGCGGCCTGGGCACGCTGGTCGGCTCGCCGCCCAACGCCATTGCCGCGCGCGCGATCAACATGGATTTCGCCGGCTGGATGAAGGTCGGCCTGCCGATCATGCTGGTGCTGATGCCGCTGATGGTGCTGACGCTGTGGCTGGTGTTCCGCCCGCGCCTGAACCGCCGCATCGAGGTGCCGGACGAGCAGATTCCGTGGACGCCGCGGCGCGTCATCGCGATGGTGGTGTTCGCGTTGACCGCGCTGGGCTGGATCTTCGGCAGCTCGTTGAGCCAGTGGCTGGGCATCAGTTCGCCCGACTCCTTTGTCGCGATGGTGGCGGCGATCGCCGTCGTCACGCTCGGCCTGGCCAGCTGGCATCAGGTGTCGGACCACACCGACTGGGGTGTGCTGTTTCTCTTCGGCGGCGGCCTGACGCTGTCGGGCGTGATGCGCAGCTCGGGCGCGTCGGCCGTGCTCGGCGATCAGGTCGCAGCCTTCCTGGCCGGCACCGGGCCCTTCGCCGTGATCCTCGGCGTGACCACCTTCATCATCATCCTGACCGAGTTCACCAGCAACACCGCGTCGGCGGCGCTGCTGGTGCCGGTGTTCGCGGCGATCTCCGAGCGCATGGGCATGCCGCCGCAGATCCTGGTGCTGATGATCGGCATCGGCGCGTCGTGCGCCTTCATGCTGCCGGTGGCGACACCGCCCAACGCCCTGGTCTACGCCACCGGACTGATGCGCCAGAGCGACATGATCAAGGCCGGTGCGGTGCTCAATGTCTTCTGCGTCATCGTGCTGACGCTGTGGGGCTACTTCTTCCTGCGCTGAACGCGCCCGATCGCCACCGGGTTGGCGCCGCCTGTCGCCGAGGCGGCGGCACGCGGCCGGCACGGCCGGGGCGGCGCGCGACGCCGCGCGAGCTCAGAGCAGTTTCTATCGGCCTATAAGCATTGGTTGCCCATCGCAAGCCGCAAGATTGCGGCGCTGGCTTGGCGCAGGGCCTGCCGCGCCAGATGCGGCGGCACGGGATGCGACACTTGCGCCATTGATCCGTCCTGCCAATCAATCACCGGAGTGTCTGTTCATGAGCCCTCTTTCCAAGCGCCTCGCACTGTGCAGCGCAGCCCTGGCTGCGCTCAGCCTGTACCCGATGTTCGCTCACGCGCAATCGCGCGTGCAGTACGGCCGCATCACCAACGTCACCGCCACCACCGTCACCGATTCGACCTCGCGCAACGTCGGCACCGTGGTCGGCGGCGGCATCGGCCTGGCCAGCGGCAGCGGCCGCTCGAGCAGCAACCGCGCGCTGCGCACCGCCGGCGGCGCGGCCGCTGGCCGCAGCGTGGGCAACATGGCCAGCCGCTCGCAGGCCTTCGAGTACACGGTGTTGATCGGCGGCACCTCGACCATCCGCATCGTCTCCGACCAGGCCGGCAAGCGCGTCGGCGACTGCGTGGCGGTCGAACAGGGCCAGTTCGCCAACATCCGGCTGGTTGCGGAATCGCGCTGCGCGCCGGCCGGCGCACCACCTGCGGCGCCATCCGACGTCGATTCCGCCAACGCCTGCGAGCAGGCCAAGCAGCAGGTGCTGGCCGCCGACACCGACGAGGCCTTCGACGTGGCCGAGCGGCGCATGCGGCTGCTGTGCGGCGAGTGATCGCGCAGCGGCCACCGGCACCGCCCGGCGCGGGCGCTGGCGCGGCATGACGGCAGGCCGCCGGCCGTGCCGCGGGGCACGGCCGCGTACAGTTGCCAGCGTGGCCACCTCGGCCGCAGGCCGCCCTGCCCCGACCGTACCGCTGCGCGTGACCGCCTTGCGAGCCCCCAACCCGACTCACGGCCGGCGCGGCATCGGTGCCGCGCTGGCTTGCCGCTGGATGCCGTTGCGCACGGCGTTGGTGCTGCTGTGGCTGACGCTCGGGCTGGGGTTGGCAGCCAGCGCTCAGACCCTGACGACGCCGCCGGCGAACGCATCCACGTCGAGCTCGAACGCGGTCGACAGCGCGCTGGCGATCGCGCCCGGCGACATCCCATCGCGCGCCGACGCCGATGAGAAGTTCTTGCTGGCGGTGCAGCGGCGCATCCAGCTGACCGACGAGGTGCGGCGCATCGAGCACAGCCTGTCGCGCCAGACACAGGGGCTGGACCGGCTGGACGAGCGCACCGAACGCAATGACCTGACGCAGTTGTCGGTGCAACGGCTGGAAAGCCTGGAGCGCCACTGGCTGCTGAAGGAGCGCACGCTGGTGCACACGCGCGCCGAGCTGTCGGAGCTGACCAACGCCGCGTCCGAAGACGCCGCCGAGCTTGCGGCGCGCCGCGCGGCGTGGCAGGCGACGCACGACCAGCCCTACCTGTCGCCGGCACTGGTGCAGCGCTCGGCCGAGCTGATCGCCAGCATCGACCGCGCTCAGACCGCGCTGGGCAAACCGCTGGTCAAGCTGCTCGACCTCGGACGCAAGAGCAATGCGCTGTCGCTGCAGGTGCAGCGCGGCGGTGCGGCCGTCGCCACCAAGGTGGCCGAGCAGGACCGGCATCTGGTGTCGATCGACATGCCGCCGCTGTGGCAGGCGATCATGGAAGCCGACGCGCAGCAGCCGATGACCGCAGGGCTGCGCCGCAACCTGGAGATCGAGACCGCGTTCGCCCGCGACTTCGATGCATCGAACGCACGCTTGCTGCCGGCGCTGGGTGTGGCCGCAGTCCTGCTGCTGCCGCTGGTGTACTGGTTCAAACGCCGCGGACGCAAGCTGATCGCCGCCGGCCAGCTGGGCGAGCACGCGCTGCGCGCACTGGCGCGGCCCTGGGCCGCGTGGCTGCTGCTGGTGGCGGCGATCGCGGTGGTCTACGGCCTGCAGGGGCCGAACCTGCGCCAGCAGCTGGTGATGCTGCTGGCGTGGATTCCGGTACTCGCGCTGCTGCAGCGAAGCATGCTGAACCTGTTGGGTCCGTGGTCGTACCTGAGCGCGCTGTTCTACTTCTTCAACGTCGTCATCTCGCTGCTGATCGGCAACCCGCTGCTGTACCGGCTGCTGCTGCTGGTGCTGAACCTGCTGATGCTGCTGACGCTGGCGATGCACCTGCTGCGCTCGCGCCGGCGCGGCGCGCAAGGCGAGAGCCGCTTCGAGTCCGGCTCGTGGCGGCTGGTGGCATGGACCGCTTGCCTCGTGCTCGCGGTGGCGGCGCTGTCCAACCTGATCGGCAACATCTCGCTGTCAGCGATGCTGGTGTCGGCCACGCTGAACAGCAGCTATGCCGCGCTGGCGATCTATGCCGCGAGCAAGGTGGTCGTGGCGCTGGCGCAGGTGCTTCTGGCCGGACAGACGGTGGCGCGGCTGGTCGAACGCTATTCGTCCTCGCTGTCGCCGGCAACGACCACCGTCGGGCGCGTGCTGCTGATCGGCGCGTGGCTGGTGTTCACGCTGCAGTCGTTTCGCGTGTACCGGCCGGTGTCGACCTTCGCGGTGACGGTGATGACTTCCAGTTTCCAGATCGGCGAGCTGTCGCTGAGCCTGGGTAGCATGGTGTCGTTCGTGCTGGCCACGATGCTGGCGTTCTGGCTGGCCAAGACCATCCGCCAGGTGCTGGCCGAGGACATCCTGCCCGGGCTGGCGCTGCCGCGCGGCGTGGGCAACAGCGTGTCGTCGCTGAGCTACTACGTGGTGCTGTTCCTCGGCCTGCTGGCGGCGTTGGCGGCGGCGGGCTTCCAGGTCGGGCAGTTGACGCTGGTGCTCGGCGCGCTCAGCGTGGGCATCGGCTTCGGCCTGCAGGACGTGGTGCGCAACTTCGTCGCCGGGCTGATCCTGATGTTCGAGCGCCCGCTGCAGCGCGGCGACACGGTCGAAGTCGCCGGCATCCTGGGCCAGGTGCGCGAGATCGGGCTGCGCGCGACCATCGTCACCACCTTCGAAGGCGCCGACGTGGTGGTGCCCAACGGCATGCTGCTGGCCGACAAGATGATCAACTGGACGCTCAACGGCACGCGCCGGCGTTTCGACCTGAACATCAGCAC
>CALBTN010000028.1 GCA_937967345.1 uncultured Rubrivivax sp.
ACAGGTTCGGCTGCCACTGGTTGGCGTCGCCGCCGACGAAGCCGTAGAAGTACTGGAAGCCCATGCCGATCGGCCACTGATCGAACGGCCCGGCCTGACTTGCCTGGAACGCGGGCACGTTGTGGTCCTTGCCGAACCACGAGGTGTTGTAGCCGTTGTCGAGAAGGATGCGGCCGATCGTCGCCTGGTCGCGGCCGATGATGCTGTTGTAGCCCGGGAAGCCGGTGGACTGCTCGGAGATCACGCCGAACGCAGCCGTGTGATGGTTGCGGCCGGTGAGCAGCGCGGCGCGGGTGGGCGAGCACAGCGACGTCGAGAACACGCGGTTGTAGCGCAGGCCCTCCTTGGCGATGCGGTCCATCGCCGGCGTCGGGATCACGCCGCCGAAGGTGCTGGGGATGCCGAAGCCGGCGTCGTCGGTGATGATCAGCAGCACGTTGGGCGCGCCCTTGGGCGGCACGACGCGCGGCGGCCACCACGGTTTGGACTGCAGCGCGTCCTGCCGGATCACGCCGCCGAAGGTCGGGTCAGGCGCGGGCAACTGCCGGTTGCCGATGGTCGTCGTCGCATCCGGCGAACCGGGCGTGCCGGTGACTTGCTGGGCGTGCGCCGGGGCGCCGGCGAGCAGGGCCGCGCCGAGGGCGAGGGCGTAGAGCGAGGTCAAAGCTTTCATCGTTCCTCCTCGAGACCGGCATCGCGGCCGATGTCGTCAGTGCGCCTGCGGCGCCAAAGGACGCACCGGCCGGCGAGCGCGCGTTGCTGGGCCACGGCCGCGGCCCCTTGGCGAGCGGGTGCGTCCCTGGCCTTTGCCGCCTCAGTCCACCTTCTGCACCTGCGGCGGCGTCCAACTGCCGTCCAGGATCGAAGGCGCCTTGTCCTTCGGCCAGTACATGCGCAGCATCGGGATGAACTCGCCTGCGGGCGCGGGCAGCCAGTTCGATTCCTTGTCCTTGCCCGGCGAGTCCTTCTGGAAGTACAGCGTGGTCGAACCGTCGGCGTTGGCCTTCAGGTGGTTGCGCGGGCTGACGGTGAACTTGTTCAGCTTGTTCGGCACGAACCACCAGCCGTCGTCGATCATGTACATCGTGATCGACCAGAACGCGTTGACCGGCGGCGTGCTCCCCTTGGCCCAGGTCAGCGTGTACTTGTGGGCGCCGGTGAGCTTGGCGCCGGTGCTGTCGACCAGCGTGTACGGGTAGACCGCATCGTGCTCGAGGTTGGCCGGCCAGCCGAACGCGGCGACCACCGCGCGCTTCATGTAGTCGGTGCCGTAGACGCCCAGTCCCTTGGTGATCGACCAGCCATCGACCATCTTGCCCATGCTGGCTTCGCGGTTCGCGTCGATCTTCGCGAGCGCCGTTTTCGGCAGGTCCTTCAGCGCCGCCTGCACGCCTGAGTCGAGCTTGCTCATCTCGAAGGGCTTGCACGGCTCGAAGCCGATCTTCGCGAAGCGCGCCAGCGCCGGCGCGTCGGCCGCGTAGGCCGGCGAGTCGCTGCACATGCGCTTGGCCAGCCAGTTGAAGTAGGCCTCGGTGCTCATCGCCAGGATCACGTCCTGCGGCGCGTCGGTCATCGAGATGCCGGGGTTCGCGTCGACCGGCGGCGCCTTCGGCGTGAACGGCTTGCCCCAGGCAGCGAGCGGCGTGATCTTGTACTGCGCCTGCAGCGCGTTGGCCGCCTTGTAGTCGGCCTCGGTGCCGTCGGCGTAGGTGCGGCCGAGGATCACCATGTAGCGCGTGGCCGACGCGATGTGCGTCATGCCCTTGGGCACCTCGCCCTTCCAGCCGGGGCCGGTGATCAGGTAGTTGCCCGCCTTCTGGCCGGTGGTGCGCGAGCCGGGGCTGTTGAAGATGGTCATCCACAGGTCGACCATCGGGAACAGGAAGAAGCGCTTGCCCATGTCGGGATGACTGAAGACCTGCGGCTCCTTCAGGTCGAGCCAGGCCAGCGAATACAGCGTGTCGGCATTGGGCGCCGAGACGCCGCGGTAGTCGCCCGGCGGATAGCGCTTGACGTTGACGAACTGGTTCAGCGGCGCCTTCAGCGCCTCGACCGCGGGCACGTTCGACATCTGCACGCGCGTCACGTCGGTCGTGACCAGCGAGTAGCCGTAGACGTAGGCGTCGGTGGCGATGTCGACCGCCTCCTTGACCTGGTCGGCCTGCGCCAGCACTGGGGCGGAAACGGCGCTGAACAGCGCGGCGGCGCTTGCCAGCAGCGCGCGGGTGGTATGTCTAGGCATCACGGCCCCCTTGGGGTGGTTGGGGCGGCGATGGTGCGCGGGCGCGGCGGCGGTGTCACCTCGTAGGATTACGAGGCCGCAGGCAGTGCAAGCAGGCTTCGTTCGTCTTCGGCACCGATTGACGGGCGGCGGCGAGCAGCCAGGCGCGCAGTGCCTGGAACTCAGCGCACGAACTCGAAGCGAAATCCCTTCAATTGCTTCCACGGCCGGTCGGCCGTGACGACGGTCGCGTCGCAGGCCTGCGCCAGCGCCAGGCAGCAGCGGTCGCCCAGCGACAGGCCGAGCGCGCGCGTGTGCCGCCGCAGCCGCCCGGCGGCCGCGGCCTGCGCCTCAGACAAGGGTTCGATGCGGATTGCCAGCCCGTCGACCACCGCGTCGATCTCGGCGTCGCTCAGACCCTGGTCGACCAGCTTGGCCAGCACCTCCGACAGGTTGGCAGCGCCGACCACGCTGTCGTCGCCGGCCAGCAGCGCCTCCACCTTCGCCGCACCGGCTTCGTCGAAGATCAGCGCCAGCAGCGCCGAGCTGTCGAAGACCTTCATGGCGCGTCACTCGCGCGCCGCGTCGGCCCGCCGCTCGCGAATGAGCTCGTCCACCACGCTGACGCCCGGCTTCTTGTGCTTGGCGGCGATGGCCTGTGCGCGGCGGATGCCGGCCGAGCGCGACTGCAGCACGAGGCCGTGTTCGCCATCGCGCCAGACCAGCGTGTCGCCGACCCGGATGCCGTACTTCTGGCGCAAGCTCGCCGGCACGACAACGCGTCCACCTTCTGACACTCTGACCTCATTCATGACAGGCTTCCTTACCATGACTGCACGCACATTTTATGTCAGACGTGCTCGGGCACGGCATTTCGGTCCAGGCAGGCCCGGGCGCGATCGCCGTTGCAGCCAGTGCAGCCGCCCGACCGAACGGTCGCGCCGGACGACGATCAACGCCCGGCGATGCCCAGCCGCAGTGCCAGCTGGATCAACTCGGCATTGGTCGCCACGCCCAGCGCCTCCATCGCCTGGTACTTGTGGTATTCGACCGTGCGGTGCGAGATGTCGAGCAGCCTGGCAATCTCCTTGGCGGAATGGCCGTCGACCAGCAGGCGCAGGATCTCGCGCTGCCGCGGCGTCAGCCCCGAGGCCGGGTCGCGTTCGGGGCGCTGGCCAGGGCCGCGCAGCACCTCGGCGGCGATCTCGGGGCTGATGTAGATGCCGCCGTGCGCCACCGCCTGCAGCGCGCGCAGCAGCTCCTGCGGCGCGGCGTGCTTGAGCACGTAGCCGGCGGCACCGGCTTCGAGCGCGCGCCGCGCGTAGGCCGGCTCGGTATGCATCGTCAGGAAGATCACCGGCAGGTCCAGCCCTTCGCGGCGCATCGCCTGCAGCGCGTCGATGCCGTTCAGGCCCGGCATCGAGATGTCGGCAACGATGAAGTCGGCCTCGACGCTGCGCGCCAACTGCAGCAGCGAGCGGCCGTCCGGCGCCAGCCCCACCAGCTCGTAGTCGGCGCTCAGCAGCGCCTGCAGCCCCGCAGCGACGATGCGGTGGTCGTCGGCCAGCAGCACGCGCGGCCGGGTCATGGCTTCGGCCTCGCCGGCAACCAGGCGTGCACGCTGGTGCCCGC
>CALBTN010000029.1 GCA_937967345.1 uncultured Rubrivivax sp.
CGGTGATCTACCTCACCGGGCCCAGCGGCAAGTTCATCACCGGCGAGCTGCTCAACGTCGATGGCGGCGGCGTGCTGTGGGGCGAGCTGTGGACGATCCCCAAACCGGCCTACTTCACCCAGGGGCAGTCGCAATGACCGCGGCGGACAAGCAACCCAGGTTCGGTCCCGGCGACGCGGCACTCGCCGAGCTGCCCACGGTCTACCGCGATAACCTGTTCGCCGGCAAGGTGGTTCTGGTATCGGGCGCCGGCAGCGGCATCGGCAAGGCGATCGCCTTCCTGTTTGCACGCCTGGGCGCCACGCTGGCGATCTGCGGCCGCAAGCTCGACGCGCTGGAAGACTGCGCCGAGAAGCTGCGCGCCCTGTCAGGCCGCGAGGTCTTCGTGCACCCGATGACGATCCGCGATCCGGCGCAGGTCGAAGGCCTGCTCGACGCCGTCTGGGAACGCTTCGGCGGCATCGACGTGCTGGTGAACAATGCCGGCGGGCAGTTCGCCGCGCACGCGATGGACTTCTCCGACAAGGGCTGGAACGCCGTCATCGACACCAACCTGAACGGCACCTGGTACATGATGCAGGGCACGGCGAAGCGCTGGGTCCGGCAGGGCAAGCGCGACGGCAGCATCGTCACCATCGCCGCTGCCGTGGACCGCGGCCTGCCCGGCATGGCGCACACGGCAGCCTCGCGTGCCGGCGTGATCGCGCTGTCGAAGACGCTGGCCGTCGAATGGGCCGAACATGGCATTCGCGTCAACTGCATCGGCGCCGGCGCGATCGAGAGCAACGGCTTCAACAACTACAAGGAAGAAAACGTCGGCGGCCTGTTCCGCACCAACCCCATGCTCAGGGCCGGTGACGTGCAGGACATCGCCGAGGCGGTGGTCTACCTCACGGCATCCTCGGGCAAGTACATCACCGGCGAGACCGTCAACATCGACGGCGGCATGGTGCTCTGGGGCGACTTCTGGCCCGCCGGCATGCCCGACTACTTCAAGCCCCCCTCATCCCACACATGAGCTCCACAACCGACAAGACCGCGAGCGGCCCCGGCCCGCTGGCCGGCGTCAGGATCATCGACCTCACCACCGTGGTGATGGGACCGTTCGCGTCGCAGATCCTGGCCGACCTGGGCGCCGACGTCGTCAAGGTGGAGTCGCCCGAGGGCGACACCGTGCGCAACATCGGTCCCAGCCGCAGCAAGGGCATGGGCCCGATGTACCTGGCCCTCAACCGCAACAAGCGCAGCATCGCGCTCGACCTGCGCAATCCCGACGGCCTGGCGGCCTTGAAGCGCCTGATTGCCGACGCCGACGTGCTGCTGTTCAACATCCGCCCCGACTCGATGGGTCGGCTGGGCCTGAGCTACGACGAGGTTTCCGCGGTCAACCCGCGCATCGTCTACTGCGGTGCCTACGGCTTCGGCGAAGGTGGGCGCTATGCCGGCAAGCCGGCACTCGACGACCTGATCCAGGGCGCGGTGGCCCTGCCCTCGCTGGTCGGCCGCGTGACGGGCGAGCCGCGCTACCTGCCGACTAACATCTGCGACCGCACCACCGGCCTGACCGCCGTCTACGCCGTCACCGCCGCGCTCTACGCGCGCGAGCGCAGCGGCCGCGGCCAGGCCATCGAAGTGCCGATGTTCGAGACCATGGCGCAGTTCGTGCTGTCCGACCACATGTACGGCCAGACCTTCGACCCACCGCTGGCCGACGCCGGCTATGTGCGCCTGCTCGCCAAGGACCGCCGCCCCTGCAAGACCAAGGACGGCTACATCTGCGTCCTGATCTACATCGACAAGCACTGGAAGAACTTCTGCCAGATGCTGGGCCGCGAGGAGATGCTGCGCGACCCGCGCTTCCTGCGCATGGCCGACCGCACGCGCAACGTCGACGCGCTGTACGCCTTCGTCACCGAGCAGATGGCCCAGCGCACCACCGCCGAGTGGATGGACGCGCTGGCCAAGGCCGACATCCCGGTGACGCCCATGCACACGCCGACCACGCTGATGGACGACCCGCACCTGGCCGACGTCGGCTTCTTCGAGTGGATCGAGCACCCGAGCGAAGGGCGCATCCGCACGATGAACATCCCCGGCACCTGGTCGGGCACGCCGCCGGCCATCCGCCGCCATGCGCCGCTGCTGGGCGAGAACACGCGAGAGCTGCTGGCCGAGGCCGGCTACACGCCGGCCGACATCGATCGCATGCTGAGCAGCGGTGCGGCGATCGCCCAGGCCGTGCCCTGACGCTCACCCCGCGCGCGCACCGCCCGCGCGAACCAAGCCGCGCTGCACCAGTGCGCCCAGTTCCGACGCCGGTATCCCCCAACGCTGCACCTGTTCGAGCGCCCCATCGTCGGCGCTGTGCGGCGCACGCGGCAGCGCCGCCGGGGTGGCGCTGAAACGCGGCGCTGGCGCCGGCTGCACCACACCACCGATGTCGACGAAGGTCGAGCGCGCCTGGTTGTGCGGATGCTTCGGCGCCTCGAGTGGCGCAAGCACCGGCGCGAAGCAGGCGTCGCTGCCTTCGAGCAGATCGCACCACTGCGCCCGCGTGCGGGTCTCGAAGATCTCGGCCAGCCGGGTCTTGCTATCGGCCCAGCGCGCGGGGTCGTCGAAGTCGAAGGCGTCGGCGGCCAGCCCCATGCGCTCGAGCAGAACCTTGCGGAACTTCATCTCGATCGGCGCGACCGAGACATACCCGCCGTCGGCGCAGCGGAACACCTCGTAGTGCGGCGCGCCCGAGTCGAGCAGGTTGGTGCCGCGCGGCCCGGTGTGCATGCCGCTGCCGAGCATGCCGTAGAGCGAGGTCATCAGCATCGCCGCGCCATCGACCATCGCGGCATCGACGATCTGCCCGTCACCGCCACGCTGCGTGTTCCACAGCGCCGCGAGCATGCCGAACGCGAGCAGCAGACCGCCACCGCCGAAGTCGCCGACCAGGTTCAGCGGCGGTGTCGGCGGCGCACCGGCGCGGCCGATCGCATGCAGCGCACCCGACAAGGCGATGTAGTTCAGGTCGTGCCCAGCGGCCAGCGCCAGCGGCCCGGTCTGTCCGAAGCCGGTGACGCGCCCGTAGACCAGCTTGGGTTGTTGCGCCAGACAAGGCTCGGGGCCCAGGCCGAGCCGCTCCATCGTCTGCGGCCGAAAGCCCTCGATCAGTGCATCGCTGCAGGCGACGAGCCGGCGCGCGAACGCCACCCCTTCGGCGGCCTTCAGATCGACCGCGATCGAGCGCTTGCCGCGGTTCAGCAGATCGAACTTCGGTGCCCGCTCGATGCCCAGACCGCTGGGCGCAAGCCGGTCCACACGCAGCACCTCGGCACCCAGGTCGGCCAGCAACATACCGCACATCGGGCCCGGCCCGATGCCGGCGAACTCCACCACCTTCATGCCGCTCAGCGGTCCCTGGCTCATGGTCCGTCCTCCTCCAACGATGAGATATCAACCGAGCAGGCGATCCAGGCGTTCCTTGGCCTCGGCCAGTTCGCTTCACACGAGGGGCTGGCCACGGCCGTCCTCCGGGATCGATCCAATATTGGACTATCATACCAATAGTGAAACGGCCCTCCGACTCCGTGAACGGTTCCGCCAGCGACGACTACAGCGGCCCCAAGTCGCCATTGCGCGTGATGCAGATCGTCGAGTTGCTGGCCGCCGCGACGCACGGGATGTCGCTGGCAGCGATGACCGAAGCGCTGCAGATCCCGAAAACCAGCCTGCTGAACCACCTGCGGGTGATGGTCGGCGCCGGTTACGTGAGCCTGCGTGATGCCCGCTACGCGCTGGGCCCGGCGGCGATGCGGCTGGGCGCGATCATCGCCGCCGATGCGGGCGTGCTGGCTGCGGCGCGCCCGGTGGCGGCCGAACTGATGGCCCGGACCGGTGAGACCGTGATGCTCGCCACGCTCGACGAACGCAGTTCCGAAGCGCTGTACATCGACGTCATCAACAGCCAGCAGGACATCCGCTATTCGCCGCGTGTCGGCTCGCGCTGGCCGCTGTACTGCACCGGCATGGGCCGTGCGCTGCTGGCGTTTCAGGAGCCGTCGTTCATCCGTCGCTACCTGGCCGAGAACGACATGCCGCGGCGCACGTCGCGCACCGTCACCGATCGGGCACGCCTGCGACGCATCGTCGACGAGGTACGCAGCAGCGGAGTCGTGGTGACACAGGGTGAGCACACGGTAGGCGCCGGCGCCGTGGCCGCACCAGTCATCGAGCGCGACGGCCGCGTGCGCCATGCCATCGGCATCGGCGTCCCGATCGACCGGCTCGAGCCGCGACGCGAGTTGCTCGCCGCACTGGTGGTCGAGGCAGCGCGCCAGGTCTCATGGAC
>CALBTN010000030.1 GCA_937967345.1 uncultured Rubrivivax sp.
CCTTCGTCGTGTGCAGCACGCTGGGCATCGTGCTGATGGTGGTCGAGCGCCAGCGCCAGCTCATGCTCGAGCGTGCGCAGCGCGACGCGCTGACCGGCGTGCTCACGCGCGGCGCCTTCATCGAGGCCGCGCAGCGCCGGCTGCGCTCGGGGCACGCGGCGGCGCTGCTGATGATCGACGTCGACCACTTCAAGCGCATCAACGACGCCTTCGGCCACGCCGGCGGCGACCGCGTGCTGGCGCAGGCCGCGCAGCGCATCGCGGCCGGCTGCCGCGCGGACGATCTGGTCGGCCGCTACGGCGGCGAGGAGTTCTGCGTGCTGCTCGGCGATGCCGGCCCCGGCGGCGCGACGGAGCTGGCGCAGCGGCTGGTGCACGGCGCGCGCGGCGCGGCGGCGAAGGTCGGCGCGGGCGAATGCCGCTACACGATCTCGATCGGCCACGCCGCTTGCGCCGCAATGCGCGAACCGGCACCGGCGGCGACGCTGGCGGCGCTGTTCGACCAGGCCGATCGCGCGCTGTACGCGGCCAAGCGCGCGGGGCGCGACCGCGCCGCAGGCGCCGAGCCGGCGTATCCGCACACCGATACCGGCGCCATGGTCAGCGCCGCGCCGGTCGTGCAGCGGCCGGGGCCTGCGGCCCGCCCGGTCTGGGCCGCCACCTCGGTGTGAACGCGCGCGGCCGGCGCGCTGCGGCACCGGCCTAGGCTGCACGACAATCGGCGCGCATGGCGCCGATCATCGACATCCGCTCGCTGAGCAAGACCTACGCCTCGGGCTTCGCCGCGCTCAAGCAGGTCGATCTGCAGATCCACGCCGGCGAGATCTTCGCCCTGCTCGGGCCCAACGGCGCCGGCAAGACCACCTTGATCAGCATCGTGTGCGGCATCGTCAACGCCAGCAGCGGCACGGTGACGGTGGCCGGCCACGACATCCGGCGCGACTGGCGCGCCACGCGCAGCGCGATCGGCCTGGTGCCGCAGGAGCTCAGCACCGACAGCTTCGAGTCGGTGATCAACACCGTGGCCTTCAGCCGCGGCCTGTTCGGCAAGGCGCCCAACCCCGCCCTGGTGGAACAGCTGCTGCGCCAGCTGTCGCTGTGGGACAAGCGCGACGCGCGCATCATGACCCTGTCCGGCGGCATGAAGCGCCGCGTGATGATCGCCAAGGCGCTGAGCCACGAGCCGCGCATCCTGTTCCTCGACGAGCCCACCGCCGGCGTCGACGTCGAGTTGCGCCGCGACATGTGGCGCATGGTGCGAGAGCTGCAGCAGCGCGGCGTGACCATCATCCTGACCACGCACTACATCGAGGAGGCCGAGGAGATGGCCGAGCGCATCGGCGTGATCCGCCAGGGCGAGCTGATCCTGGTGCAGGACAAGGCGCGGCTGATGCAGCGCTTCAGCCGCAAGCGGCTGACGCTGCAATTGAAGCGGCCGCTGCCGGCGCTGCCGGCCGAGCTGGTCGAGCTGACCGGCGGCCAGCTCGAACTGGTGGACGGCGGCCACGCGCTGGTGCACGGCTTCGATGCCGCCGCCGGCGCGTCCAAGGTGCCCGAGCTGCTGCGCCGGATGGCGGCGCTGGGCATCGACTACAAGGACCTTCAGACCGAGCAAAGCTCGCTCGAGGACATCTTCGTCAGCCTGGTGCACCAAGGCGGCCGGGCATGAACGGGTACGGCGTCAAGGCCATCTACGGCTTCGAGATGGCGCGCATGCGGCGCACGCTGATGCAAAGCGTGGCCTCGCCGGTGCTGAGCACCTCGCTGTACTTCATCGTCTTCGGCGCGGCCATCGGCGGGCGGGTCGAGCGCATCGACGGTATCGCCTACGGCGCGTTCATCGTGCCCGGGCTGATCATGATGGCGATCCTGACGCAAAGCGTGGCCAACGGCGCGTTCGGCATCTACATGCCGCGCTTCTCGGGCACGATCTACGAGCTGCTGTCGGCGCCGATCTCGCCGCTGGAAGCGGTGCTGGGCTACGTCGGCGCGGCCGCCACCAAATCGGTGCTGCTCGGGCTGCTGATGCTGGCCACGGCGCGGCTGTTCGTCGACTTCAGCATCGCGCACCCGCTGTGGATGCTGGCCTTCTTGCTGCTGACCTCGATCGCCTTCAGCCTGCTGGGCTTCATCCTCGGCGTGTGGGCCGACGGTTTCGAGAAGCTGCAGATCGTGCCGCTGATGCTGGTGCAGCCGCTGGCGTTTCTTGGCGGCACCTTCTACTCGGTCCACATGCTGGCCAGCCCGTGGCAGCAGGTCGCGCTATTCAACCCAGTGCTCTACCTGGTCAGCGGCTTTCGCTGGAGCTTCTTCGGCAGCGCCGACGTCGGCGTGGGCTGGAGCCTGGGCGTCACGCTGGCCTTCTTGCTGGCGTGCCTGGGCGTGGTGGCGTGGATCTTTCGCACCGGCTACCGGCTCAAGGCCTGAGGCGCTGGCGGCCGCGCCGGGTTTGGCGATGCGCGGCAAGTGCGGCCGCGGGTCCAGGCGCGGCGTGGTGCGCACGCGGATGCCCGCGCCGATGATGCCCTCGCCCTCGGTGCGCAGCAGCATCGCCGCCACCTGCGGCATGGTCTGCAGCTCGACCTTGTGTTCGCAGGCCTTGCCCTCGGCGGTGACGCCCAGGCACACGTACTCGTAGCTGTCGAGCACGCGCCCGCCCGGCGCGCGCTTGGGCAGCAGCTTCATCGGCAGCAGGTGCTGCGGGCACACCACCTGCTTGTCGTCGTCGCCCAGGTGCTGGCGCAACCGGCCGTGGGTTTGCGCCAGCACGTCGGGGCGGTTCCACTCGGCGTGGCGCTGCGGCTTGGGCGTGTCCAGGTCGGGGTCGGCCAGGCGCAGCACGCCGGCGTCGTGCTTGCTCGGGTCGAGCTTGATCGTGGGGCACGGCGGATGGTGCGGCTCGGTGCACTGCCAGTAAAAGCGCCGCTGTCCGGTCTCGGCGGCGAGCGCGCCTTGGCGGATGCGCATCATGCCGGCGCAGGCCGGGCAGGCCTTGGCGGCCAGGATGCCGACGTTGGAGCTCAGCTCGTCATCGTCGAGCTTGGCGAGCAAGGTGTCGCCGGCGCGCTCGCGCAGCTGCTGCGCCGCGGCCTGCGCGTTCGCGCGCTCCATCTCGGCACGCACGCGCTCGCGCTCGATCGCCAGTTGGCGCAGCCGCTGCACGTCGGCCTCGGTCTTCTTGCGGTCGCGTTGCGCTTTCTCGGCCAGCTCGCGCTCCTGGTCGGCCAGCTGCTGCGCCTGCTGGAAGAAGCGATCGGCCGCGCTGTGGCCCAGCGCCGCCGGGCGGTCCTGGGCCGGCGGGCCGACCTCGTTCAGCACCCCGCGCACGACGCTGCGCACCGCGCCGACGATGTGCTTGACCATGGCCTTGGCGCCGGTGAACAGGGCTTCGAGAAAGTTCAATGGGGTTCCTTCGTCAGTGGGCGTGTGGTGCGGGGGCGCCGATTGTGCGTCCTGACGCGCGGCCCGTGCCGCGGCGCGCCGTGCGTCGCCACGTACGTATTCACCCCCCACCCAGATATCGTCGCGCCCACTTGACTACCCGATGTGCCGCGCGAGTCGAACGAGCGCTTGTAAGTTGCTGATTTGACGCGCGCACTTGCTGCATGCCAGTGCAACCCCAGGCGACAGAAGCGGCGCAGCAGGCTGTTGAGGCGGTGACGAAGCCGGCCACGGTCGAGCAGTGTCACGCGGTGATCGACCAGCTCGCCGAGGAGCTGCAGGCGTTGCGCCTGGCGGTGGCGGTGCTCACCGAGCGGGTGACGCTGAACTCGCGCAACTCGTCCAAGCCACCGTCGTCCGACGGCCCGGGCCGAGGTGAGCGCGGTGGCCGGCCTGGCAGCGATCGCAAGCGCGGTGCACACAAGGGCCACACCGGCTCGTTTCGCGCCTTGCTGCCCGAAGCGCAGCTTGACCGCGTACTGCAGTGCCTGCCGCCGCAGCGCTGCCAGTGCGGCGGCGAGATCGTGGCCAAAGGCGAGCCGCGGCGGCACCAGGTATTCGACCTGTCGGCGCTGATCAAGCCGGTGGTCAACGAGTACAGGCTGCACACCGGGGTGTGCCGTTGCTGCCAGCGCACGCACCCGGCGCGGCTGCCGCAGGGTGTGCCCAGTGGGCAGATCGGGCCGCGGGCGCTGGGCTTGGTCGGGATGCTGGGCACGCGGTTCCATATGCCGCAGATGAAGATCCGTGACCTGATGGCGCAGCTGCTGGGCATTGACTTCAGCGTCGGGGCGATCTCGCAGGCGCACGCCAAGGTGGCCGATGCGCTGGCTGCGCCGGTGCGCGCGGCGATGTCCGAGGCCCGCCACGCCGGGGTCGTGCATGTCGACGAGACGCCCTATCCGGGCCAGGCGAGCAAGGGCAACTGGGCCTGGTCGGTGGTGCTGCCGCACGCGGCGCTGTACAGCGTGCTGCCCTCGCGGGCGCGCTATGCCTTCACCAGCCTGCTCGGCCAGCGGCCTGCCGGTGTGGTGATTACCGACCGCTACAGCGCCTATGCGCACCTGCCCACGCACGCCCGGCAGGTGTGCTGGGCGCACTTGCTGCGTGACTTTCGACGCATCGCCGAGCGCAGCGGCGAGGCCGGCCTGGTGGGCCGGCGCCTGCTCGGGCTGGGCTATGTGACGTTTCGACGGCGGCACCGGACGTCGCAGCCGCACGCAGCGCAGGGCAGCACCGATTTCGCAGGCCTGCGCAAGCGGGTGTGCCTGGCGCTCGAACGCGGCGCGGCACTTCAAAGCTGCCGGCGCACCGCGGCCACCTGCGCAAACCTGCTGAAGAGCGAACCCGCGCTGTGGACGTTCGTGTGCAACCCCGACGTGCCACCGACGAACAACTCCGCCGAGCGGGCGCTGCACCCAATCCACCGAAGTTAAGGTGTGTCGGCTAGAATTGGCATCGTAAGTTGTTGA
>CALBTN010000031.1 GCA_937967345.1 uncultured Rubrivivax sp.
AGTTGGCGGTGATGCTGCCGGCGCCGTAGTTGACGCGCTCGCCCACCGTGGCGTCACCCAGGTAGGCCAGATGGTTGGCCTTGGCGCCGGCGGCCAGCGTGCTGTTCTTCACCTCGACGAAATTGCCGATGTGCACGTCCGGCCCCAAGTCGGCACCCGGGCGCAGCCGCGCGAAGGGGCCGACCTGCGCTTGCGCACCCACTGTCGCGCCGTCGATGTGGCAGAACGGCTGCACCTGCGTGCCGGCGCCGAGGCTGGCATCGCGGATCACGCAGTTCGCGCCGATGCGCACGCCGTCGCCCAGGTGCACATCGCCTTCGAACACGCAGTTGACGTCGATCTCGACGTCCTCGCCGCAGTGCAGGCTGCCGCGCACGTCCAGCCGCGCCGGGTCGGCCAGCCGCACGCCGGCTTCCATCAGCGCTTCGGCCTGCGCGCGCTGCAGCCGGCGCTCCAGCTCGGCCAGCTGCACCGGGCTGTTCACGCCCAGGACCTCGGTGTCGCTGGCGGGTTGCGTGGCCACCACCGGCACGCCGTCGGCCACCGCCATGGCGACGATGTCGGTCAGGTAGTACTCGCCTTGGGCGTTGGCATTGCCGATGGCGCGCACCCAGCGCTGCAGCGCCGCGGTGGGCGCGGCCATCATGCCGGTGTAGATCTCGCGGATGCCGCGCTGCGCGGCGCTCGCGTCCTTGTGTTCGACGATACCGGCCACATTGCCGGCGGCGTCGCGCAGGATGCGCCCGTAACCGCTGGCGTCCGGCAGCTCGATCGTCAGCAGCGCCAGCTTTTCGCCGCCGCAGGCCGCGGCCAGCGCGGCGGCGGCGGCTTCGCGGATCAGCGGCACGTCGCCGTTGAGGATCAGCGTGGTCGGCGCCTGCGGATCCAGCGCCGGCAGCGCCTGCAAGATGGCGTGGCCGGTGCCCAGCTGCGGCTGCTGGCGCACGAAGTGCAGGTTGGCACCGCGCGCCTGCGCCTCGACCTCGGCGGCGCCGTGGCCGGTGATGACCACGCAGCGCGCCGCCGGCAGCGCGGCGCAGGTGTTCAGCACGTGCTGCAATAGGCTGGTGTCGCCCAGCCGGTGCAGCACCTTGGGCCGCGCCGACTTCATGCGCGTGCCCTTGCCGGCGGCCATGATGACGATGTTCAAAGCCATGCGAACCTTCCGCTGCAAAGCCGGGATTATCGGCGCGTGCCTGTGCGCGCTGATGCTGCTGGGCGGCTGCAGCGCGGTACGAATCGGCTACAACCAGGCGAGCACGCTGACTTGGTGGTGGCTGGACGGCTATTTCGACTTCAATGCGGCGCAAGAGCCCCAGGTCAAGGCAGCGCTGCAGCAGTGGTTCGACTGGCACCGCCGCACGCAGCTGGCCGACTACGCCGATCTGCTGGCCGCGGCCCAGGTGCAGGTGCTGCAGCCGGCCACGCCACAGCAGGTCTGCCGCTGGGCCGAGCTGCTGCGCGCGCGGCTGGATACCGCCGTGGCGTACGGCGTGCCGCTGGCGGCCGAGCTGCTGCCGACGCTGAATGCGGCCAACCTGGCGCAGCTGCAGCGCCGCTACGAAACAAGCAACCAGGACTTCGAGCGCGACTTCCTGCAGCCGCCCGGCGAGCGGCTGCAGGCGTCGGTGCAGCGCACGATCGATCGCGCGCAACTGCTGTACGGCCGGCTCGACGCGCGCCAGCGCGAGCTGGTCGCCGCGGGCGTGGCGGACTCGCCCTTCGACCCGGCAGCGTGGTACGCCGAGCGCCGCGCGCTGCAGGTGCGCACACTGCAGACCCTGACGACCGCGACGGCCGCCCCGGCGCCGAGTGCCGATCGCGACGCGAACCTGGCAAGGCTGCAGACGCTCGCCGAGCGCTGGCAACGCGCGCCGCCCGGTGACTACCGCGACTACCAGCAGCGGCTGGCCGCCTACAACTGCGCGTTCATCGCGCAGCTGCACAACAGCACCACGCCGGCGCAGCGCAGCCACGCGCAAGAGCGGCTGCGCGGCTGGGAACGCGACCTGCGCGCGCTGGCGTCCGATCGGGCGGGTGCGGCAAGCGCGCTCGCACCCTGAGCAGCCGACGCTCGAGCCCATTGCACGCCGCAGCACTGGGGAAGGTGGCGGCAGCACCGAACCGCGGCACGGCGCAGC
>CALBTN010000032.1 GCA_937967345.1 uncultured Rubrivivax sp.
CGAACAGCGTGCCCACCGACACACGCTCGTCGGCAAGCGCGTAGATGATCATGATGATCGACGGCGGGATGATCGGCCCGACGATGGCGGTGGACGCGGTGAGTGCCGCGGCGTAGGCGCGGTCGTAGCCGGCCTTGTCCATCATGCGGATCATCATCGACCCCGGCCCGGCGGCGTCGGCCAGCGCCGAACCCGAGATGCCCGAGAAGAAAGTCAGCCCGGCGACGTTGGTGTAGCCCAGCCCGCCGCGGCGGTGGCCGACGAACTGCGAGGCAAAGCGCAGCAGCACCTCGGTGAGCGAACCGCCGCTCATCAGCTCGGCAGCGAGGATGAAGAACGGCACCGCCAGCAGCGGAAAGCTGTCGATGCCGGTGAAGGTTTCCTTCAGCAGCACGATCAGTGGGAAGTGCGAGCCGAAGGCGATCGCCGCCAGCGCCGCCAGCCCCAGCGCGAAGGCCACCGGCACGCCGATGGCGAGGAACACGCAGACCGACAGCAGCAGGATCAGCGAGGCGCTCATCGAAACGCGGGCCGATCACAGCGAGGCCGCGGCCTGCGCATCGAAATGCGCATCGGCCGCGAACGCACGCTCGCGCACGAAGCCGCGCACGATCAGCAGCCAGTGCGCCAGCAGCAACACGCCGCCGACCGGCATCGCGGCGTAGATATAGGCGAACGAGATCTGTGTGGCCGCGGTGGTCTGGAACTGCGTGCGCTGCATGTACAGCACGCCGTACCAGACCATGAAGACGAACAAGCCACTCAGCAGCAGCGCGACCACGATGCGCAGGCCCACCGCAGCCGCACGCGGCAATGCATCCTGCAGGCTGTCGATCGCGATATGGCCGCCGTGGCGCAGCACCGGGCCGGCGCCGACGAAGGTCAGCCAGATCATCAGGTGGCGCGCCACCTCCTCGGCCCACTCGATCGACTCGTGCGTCAGGTAACGCAGCGCGACGTTGGTGAAGATGATCACCGTCATCGCCGCCAGCAGCACGATCAACGCCCAGCGGTTGGCGGCCAGCAGGCCGCGCTCGAAGCGTGCCATCGCCTTGCTGCGCCGCGCGCCGCGCCGCTTGCTTGACGTCCTACTTGACGGCCTGGATCGCGGCGATCTTGTCGGCGCCGAACTCCTTGGCGAAGTTCGGGTACACGGTCTGCACCGCCTTGCGGAAGCTGTCGCCGTCGACCTTTTCCACCACCTGCATGCCGTCCTTCTTCAGCTGCGCGATGCCGCTGGCCTCGTCGTCGTTGACCTTCTTGCGCTGCGCCGCGCCGGCCTTCTTGCCGGCGTCGAGGAACACCTGCTTGTCGGCGTCGGACAGCTTGGCCCACACCGACGGCGTCAGGATGATCACCGCCGGCGAGTAGACGTGGCCGGTCAGCGACAGATGCTTTTGCACCTGCGCGAACTTGGCCGCCAGGATCACGGGAATCGGGTTCTCCTGCCCGTCGACGGTGCCTTGCTGCAAGGCACCGAACACTTCCGGCCAGGCCATCGGCGTGGGCAGCAGGCCGAAGCTCTTGTAGCCCTCCATGTGCACCTTGTTCTCCATCGTGCGCACCTTCAGGCCGGCGGCGTCGTGCGCGCTGACGATCGCGCGCTTGTTGTTCGTCATGTGGCGAAAGCCGTTCTCGGTCCAGGCGATGCCCACCAGGCCCTTGGCCTGCATCTTCTTCAGCATGTCCTGGCCGATCGGCCCGTCCATCACGTGGCGCGCGTGGTCGTAGTCGCGCAGCAGGAAGGGGATGTCGACGATCTTGACCTCGGGCACGAAGTTGCCCAGCGGCCCGGTGCTGGTGTTGACCAGGTCGAGCGTGCCCAGCTGCACCGCTTCGATCATCTCGCGCTCGCCGCCCAGCGCGCTGTTCGGAAACTGCTGGCAGCTGTAGCGGTTGGCCGTGCCCTTGGCGATCTCGTCGCAGAAGGTGTTGGCGCCGACGCCGTAGTGCGACTCCTTGCTGGTCGGGTAGCCGATCTTCAGCACGGTCTGCGCCGAGGCGGCGCCGGCCAGGCCGAGCGCGGCGGCGGCGATCAAGGTGGCGGTGGTGCGTGGCATGGACGGACTCCTTCGCAATGGACGGTGGCAACGGGCAACGGGCGACGAGGCAGGGACGCCGCATTGTGCGGGCATCCGATTGGCGTGCGCGACGGCGCCGGGCGGCATGCCGGCTGCGCGGTCGCGCACTGCGACAATGCACCGCATGGACGCCACGCTGACGCTTGCCCGCCCCGACGACTGGCACTTGCACCTGCGCGACGGCGACGCGCTGCGCGCGGTGCTGGCGCACACCGCGCGGCAGTTCGCGCGCGCCGTCGTCATGCCCAACCTGCAGCCGCCTGTGACCACCACCGCGCTGGCGCTGCAATACCGCCAGCGCATCGTCGATGCCTTGCCCGATGTCTTGCCCAACGCCAGCGCGGGCGCCGGCTTCAAGCCGCTGATGACGCTGTACCTGACCGACGCGACGCCGCCGGGCGAGGTGCGCCGCGCGCGCGAGGCCGGCATCGTCGCCTTCAAGCTGTACCCGGCCGGCGCCACCACGCACAGCGACGCTGGCGTCACCGACATCCGCAAGACCTACGCCACGCTCGAGATGATGCAGCGCGAGGGCCTGCTGCTGCTGGTGCACGGCGAGGTCACCGACCCGGCGGTCGACCTGTTCGACCGCGAGGCGGTGTTCATCGATCGGGTGCTCGAGCCGCTGCGCCGCGACTTCCCGGCGCTGAAGATCGTGTTCGAGCACATCACCACGCTGCAGGCCGCGCAGTACGTGGCCGCCGGCAACGAGCGGCTGGGCGCGACGATCACCGCGCACCACCTGCTGTACAACCGCAACGCGATCTTCCAGGGCGGGTTGCGCCCGCACTACTACTGCCTGCCGGTGCTGAAAAGGGAAGAGCACCGCCGCGCGCTGCTGCAGGCGGCGACATCGGGCTCGCCGCGCTTTTTCCTCGGCACCGACAGCGCGCCGCACGCCGCGGTGCTGAAGGAGCACGCCGCGGCCTGCGCCGGCTGCTACACCGCGCTCGCGGCGCTGGAGCTCTACGCCGCGGCCTTCGACGCCGCCGGCGCGCTGGACAAGCTGGAGGGCTTCGCCAGCTTCTTCGGTGCCGACTTCTACGGGCTGCCGCGCAACGAGGGCCGCGTCACGCTGCGCCGCCAGCCGTGGACGTTGCCCGAAACCGTGCCCTTCGGTGCGCAAACGCTCAAGCCGCTGTGTGGCGGCGAGACCCTGGCCTGGCAACTCGTCGACGAGGGCGAACGATGATCGACAAACCCGCGCGCATCGCGCTGCTGATCGACGCCGACAACTCGCCGGCGGCGAAGATCGACGTCATCCTGGCCGAGCTGGCCAAGGCCGGCGTCAGCAACATCCGCCGCGCCTACGGCAACTGGAAGAAGGACGCGCTGAAGGGCTGGGAGGCGGTGCTGCACGAATATGCGATCCGCCCGGTGCAGCAGTTCGACTACAGCAAGGGCAAGAACGCCACCGACATGGTGATGGTGATCGAGGCGATGGATCTGCTGTACACCGACCGCCCCGAGGCCTTCGGCATCGTGTCGTCGGACGCCGACTTCACGCCGCTGGTGATGCACCTGAAGGCCAAGGGCGCGCTGGTGTTCGGCTTCGGCGCGAAGAAGACGCCGCTGCCCTTCGTCAACGCCTGCTCGCGCTTTCTGTACCTGGAAAACCTGGGCCAGGCCGAGGCATCCGCCGAGCCTCGCGCGGCGAAGACTGCCAGGCCCAAGGCCAAGGC
>CALBTN010000033.1 GCA_937967345.1 uncultured Rubrivivax sp.
CTTCGTCTTCGCCGTCTCCGGCGCGATGGCCTGCGCGGCCGGCAGCCTGCTCGGCCTGGCGGGCACGCTGCTGGGCGCGCGCCTGGGCGGCGGCTGGCGCGACAACCCGTTGTTCGAGCCGGGCACGGCGACACCGGTGCGGCCGGTTCATGTGCTGACGCAGGACGAGCGGGCACGGGCCTATGCCGCGGTGGCCTGAAACCCGCTGACGCCGCTGACGCCGCGGACGTTGCCGGCGCCGCCGTACGCGGCCAGCGCGTAAGCTCGGCGAACAAGCTCGCCGCGCTGCAGCCGCCAACCCCGTGAACACCGTCGACGACCACACCCATCTCGCCGCGCTGAGCAACGGCGTGCGCGTGCTGGTGCTGCGCACGCCGCAGCGCCAGACGCTCGAGCTCAGCGTGTTCGTGCACACCGGCAGCCAGCACGAGAGCCCACGCGACAGCGGCATCAGCCACGTCGTCGAGCACATGGCCTTCAAGGGCAGCGCCACGCGCGACTGCCAGCGCATCAACCTCGACGCCGAGATGCTGGGTGCACAGGTCAACGCGCACACCGACAAGGACCACAGCGCCTTCCACATGTCGGGGCTGGCCTGCGACGCGGTGGCGCTGCTGCGCATGCTGGCCGACATCGTGCTCACGCCGACCTTCCCGGCCGACGAACTGGAGCGCGAGCGCCAGGTGATCCTGCACGAGTACCTCGAAGACGAGGACGATCCGCTGTCGGTGGCCTTCAGGCTGTTCGACAAGACCAGCTGGGGTGCGCACCCGCTGGCGCTGCCGGTGATCGGCAGCCGGCGCAACATCGAGCGCTTCGGCCGCGACGAGCTGCAGCACTACGTGCAGCGCCAGTACACCGGCGCCAACCTGGTGGTCGCGGTGGCCGGCGACGTCTCGCCCGAGCTGATCGTGCGCGAGGCCGAAGCCTGCTTCGGCGCGCTGCCGCGCGGCCACGACAACGCGGTGGCCGCGCCGCAGTGGGTGGGCGGCCTGTGCAGCCGCGCGCTGTCGGGCACGCCGCAGACGCACGCGGTGCTGGGGTTCCCGATCCCCGGACTGCGCGGCACGCACGCGCCGGCGGTGGTCGCGGCCACCTTGCTCGGCGACGGCATGAGCTCGCCGCTGATGGACGAGCTGCGCGAGCGCCGCGGCCTGGTCTACTACGCCGCGTGCTCGGCCGACCTGCTGGACTCGGCCGGGCAGTTCGTGATCGAGGCGTCGACCTCGCCGCAGCGGCTGGACGAGTTCTTCGAGCACACGGTGCGGCTGTTGCTCGAGCAGGCCGGGCAGGTCGACAGCCTGCAGCTGGCGCGCGCGCGCCGCCAGCTGATCGTGCGCCACCTGCGGCGCCAGGACCAGCCGGCGCAGCGGCTGGAGACCGCGGCGCTGGACCTGTTCGCCAGCGGGCGCGTGCGCCGCAGCGACGAGCAGCTGGCCGCGCTGCAAGACGTCGGCGCCGAGCAAGTGCGCGAAGCCGTCGCCCGGATGCTCGCGGCCGGCGCCGCGGTCGCGGTGGTCGGCAAGCTGCCGCGCGGCGCGGCCGAGCGGCTGCGCGGCCTGGCGCAGCCGATCCTGCGTCCGGAAGCGGCCGCGGCCACGGCACCGGCGCGGCGACGCCATTTCGGCGCACGCACCGGGCGTGGCGCAAGGACCGCGCCAAGCTGAACCGCGCGGCCGCGGCGCCGCCCCGGCACCCGGCCCGGCCAGCGCGACGGCGCGGGCCGGGCCAAGACCTCGCCGCGCGAGGGTCGCGCCGGCTGTGCTACACCCGCCAGGGCTGACCCGGCGCAGCGGCGGCTTCGACCCCTTGGCGCCGGCCCGGCCACACCTTGCCTGCACCCTCGCCCACGCCCATGAAACTGAACCTGCTGTCCGACCTGCACCTGAGCTTCAGCCCGATGGACTGCCCCGCCACCGACGCCGACCTGGTGGTGCTGGCCGGCGACATCGCACGGCCGCGCCAGGCGGTGGAATGGGCGTTGCAGCTGGACAAGCCGGCGCTGTACGTGCCCGGCAACCACGAGTTCTACGGCGGCAGCATCGACGGCACGCTCGACCAGCTGCGCCGGTTGTGCGAGGGCACGCCGGTGCGCCTGCTCGAGCGCGACGAGGTGGTCATCGACGGCGTGCGTTTTCTCGGCGCGATCCTGTGGACCGACTTCGAGCTGTTCAGCGACGCCGAGCGTCGCGCCGCATCCAAGGCCGAGGCGCAGCGGCTGATGTACGACTTCCAACGCGTGCGCACGCGTCAGGCATCGAGCGAGATCTTCACGCCGGACGACGCGGCGCGCCTGTTCCACCGCGACGCCGCCTGGCTGGACGAGCGGCTGAACCGCCCCCACGCCGGGCCCACGGTGGTGATCACGCACCATGCGCCGGCGTTGCCGAGCATCCACCCGCGTTTCGCCGACTCGCTGCTGAACGCGGCGTTCGCGTCGGACGCGGCCCACCTGATGGGCGCGGCGCGGGCGGCGCTGTGGATTCACGGCCACATGCACAACGGCAGCGACTACTGCATCGACGGCACCCGCGTGCTGTGCAACCCGCGCGGCTACGGCCGCGACGGCGTCAACGAGAACCCCGAGTTCGACCCGGGCTTCATGATCGAGATCGATCGCGGCGGCAAGGTCACGACCCGGCACGCCGACGGCTGGCAGGCCCAGCCGCAGCCGACGTGACCCGAATGGCGTCTGCGCCAGCGCCGGTGCTGCTCAGCCCGTGCCGTTGAAAGCCAAGCCTGATGAAGGCACGCCAGCGTCGGCCGCGGCGCTGCGGCGGCTGCTGCGCGAGGTGCGAAGTTGCACGCTGTGTGCGGCGCAGCTGCCGCTGCCGCCGCGCCCGGTATTGCAGGCCGCAAGCGGCGCACGCATCTTGCTGGCCGCGCAGGCGCCGGGGCGCAAGGTCGCGGCCAGCGGCATCCCGTTCGACGACGCCAGCGGCGAGCGGCTGCGCGCGTGGATGGGCGTCGAGCGCGACGCGTTCTACGACCCCGGCTTCATCGCCATCGTGCCGATGGGTTTTTGTTATCCGGGCAAGGGGCCGTCGGGCGACCTGCCGCCGCGCCCGCAGTGCGCACCGGCCTGGCGCGCCCGGGTGCTGCAGCAACTGCCGGCGATCGAGCTGACGCTGGTGATCGGCAGCTACGCGCTGGCCTGGCACCTGCCGCAGGCCGCGCGCGCCGGCCTGACCGCCACCGTCAAGGCCTGGCGCGACCACGGCGGCGCGGTGCTGCCGCTGCCGCACCCCAGCCCGCGCAACAACGGCTGGCTCAAGCACAACCCGTGGTTCGAGGCCGAGGTGGTGCCGGAACTGCAGCGCCGCGTGCGCGCGCTGCACGAGCGCCGATGACCCACAGTGCTCCCGACGGTTTCGCCACCGAGCGCCAGCGCGCGAATGGCAGCTTGCGCGGCGCTGGATCGGCGCCGCGCCTCAGGCCGTCGGCAGCTTGTGGTCCTTGAACTGCTCGCGCAGCTTGTTCTTTTGCATCTTGCCGGTGGCACCCAGCGGGATCGCGTCGGTGAAGACCACGTCGTCGGGCGTCCACCACTTGGCGATCTTGCCGTCGAAGAACTTCAGCAGCTCGTCGCGCGTGAGCTCGGCGTCGGGCTTCTTCACCACCACCAGCAGCGGGCGCTCGTCCCACTTCGGATGGAACGCGGCGATGCACGCGGCCATCGCCACCGCCGGGTGCGCCATCGCG
>CALBTN010000034.1 GCA_937967345.1 uncultured Rubrivivax sp.
AGCGCTTCGGCCTGGTGGTGTCGTCACAGGCGCAGCGGCTGAAACCCCATGCCATCGACGTGCGGGTGCCAATCGATCCGGTGCATTGGTTCCTGGGCCCGAAGGACGACGTGCGATCGTCCTACTACCTCGAAGATGCGGCAACGGAGTTCCAGGTTCAGGGTCTGGAGCTGGACTGGGCCTGCGTGGTGTGGGACGCCGACTTTCGCAAAGTCGGTCCGACTTGGGATCACTGGTCCTTTGTCGGCAACCGCTGGCAACAAGTGCGCAAGGCCCGGCGACAGGCCTACTTGAAGAACGCGTATCGGGTCTTGCTCACTCGCGCCCGCCAGGGCATGGCGCTCGTCGTTCCTCCCGGTGACCACGAGGACGCGACCCGCGAGCCTGGCTTCTACGATGGGACCTACGCCTACCTTCGATCGATCGGGGTGCCGGCGCTGGAGTGACGGCGTTGACCGCTGGCTTGATCGGACGTCGTCAACCCGTTGAAGCCGCGCGCAGCACCCGCAGGATCTCGTCCCCATAAGCCTGCAGCTTCTTCTCGCCGACGCCGCTGACTTCGCTCAACGCCGCCAGCGCGCGCGGGTTGTCGCGCGCCATCTGCGCCAGCGTGGCATCGTGGAAGACGACGTAGGCCGGCAGGTTGTGCGACTTGGCGACTTCGGCGCGCCAGGCCTTCAGCGCGTCGAAGCGCCGCAGCGCGGCTTCGTCCAGCGGCAGCGGCGACGCCTTCGCGGCGGCCGCGCCGCGCGCGCCGCGGCCGCGCTCGCCGCGATCACCGCGTTTGGGTGCGGCCGCCGGCACGCGCAGCAGCAGTTGCACTTCACCGCGCAGCACCTCGCGCGCACTCGGGCTCAGGGCCAACGTGTGGTATTCGCCCTCGGCGCGCAGGTGGCCCAGCGCGACCAGCTGGCGCAGCACCGAGCGCCATTGCGCCTCGGACAGGTCGGCGCCGATGCCCCAGGTGGACAGCCGCTGGTGGTGGTGCTGCGCCACCTTGTCAGTGGCCTTGCCGCGCAGCACGTCGATCAGGTGCACCGCGCCGAAGCTCATGCCGCCGTGCTGCTGGAAGCGGTAGACGCAGCTCAGCGCCTTGCGCGCGGCCTGCGTCGCGTCCCAGGTGGCCGGCGGCTGCAGGCAGTTGTCGCAGTTGCCGCAGCGATACGGGACCCCCACGCTCGGCACTTCGTGCGCGCCCTGCCCCCCAAGGGGGCGCGGCCCGTCTCGGGACGGCCCGGCGACGGGCCGGCTGTCCTCGCCGAAGTAGGCCAGCAGCCGCACGCGGCGGCAGTCGTGCGCCTCGACCAACGCCAGCAGTGCATCGAGCTTGCCGCGCTGCAGCCGCTTGAAGTCCTCTTCCGCCTCGCTGTCGTCGATCATGCGGCGCTGGTTGACGACGTCGGCCAGGCCGTAGGCCATCCAGGCGTTGGCGGCTTCGCCGTCGCGGCCGGCGCGGCCGGTCTCCTGGTAGTAGCCCTCGATGTTCTTCGGCAGGTCCAGGTGCGCGACGAAGCGCACGTCGGGCTTGTCGATGCCCATGCCGAAGGCGATGGTCGCGACCATGACGATGCTGTCCTCGCGCAGGAAGCGGTCCTGGTGGCGGCGGCGCGTCGCGGCATCGAGCCCGGCGTGGTAGGGCAGTGCGTTCAGGCCCTCTGCGGTGAGCCAGGCGGCGGTCTCGTCCACCTTCTTGCGCGTCTGGCAGTAGACGATGCCGGCATCACCGTCATGCTCGTCGCGCAGGAAGCGCAGCAGTTGGCGCCTGGGCTCATCCTTCTCGACGATGGTGTAGCGGATGTTGGGCCGATCGAAGCTGCTGATGAAGCAGCGTGCGTCCTGCAGCTGCAGCCGCTCGACGATGTCGGCGCGGGTGTGGGCGTCGGCGGTGGCGGTGAGCGCGATGCGCGGCACGCCGGCGTAGCGCTCGTGCAGCACGCTCAGGCCCAGGTACTCCTCGCGGAAGTCGTGGCCCCACTGGCTGACGCAATGCGCCTCGTCGATGGCGAACAAGCTCAAGCAGCCGCGCTCGTGCAGCGCATCGAGCATCGCCAGGAAGCGCGGCGTGAGGATGCGCTCGGGCGCCGCGTACAGCAGCGTGAGCCGGCCCGAGCGCAGTTCGCGCTCCACCGCCTGCGCGTCCTGGCTGTCCAGCGTGCTGTTCAGGAAGCTGGCGTGCACGCCCAGTTCTTCGAGCGCGCTGACCTGGTCGTGCATCAGCGCGATCAGCGGGCTGACCACCACGGTCACGCCGCGCCCGGCGCGGTGGCGCGCGATCGCCGGCACCTGGTAGCACAGGCTCTTGCCGCCGCCGGTGGGCATCAGCACCAGCGCGTCGCCGCCGCCGCTGACCTGCTCGATCACCGCCGCCTGCTGGCCGCGGAAGGCCGGGTAGCCGAAGACTTCGTGCAGGATCGACAGCGGATCGGTGGCGGCGCTCAAGGTGGGCAGGCGGGCAAGGGGCGTGAGAACTTCGGGCGAAGGGCGGATTGTCGTCGTGCCGCCGAGCGCGCCCGATAATGGCCCGCAATTCACCCGCGGGAGCACGCGCCATGGCCTCGGTCAACAAAGTCATCCTCATCGGCAACCTGGGCAAGGATCCGGAGGTTCGGTATATGCCCAGCGGCTCGGCCATCTGCAACTTGCGCATCGCCACCACGCGCACCTGGAAAGACAAGGGCAGCGGCGAGCGCCAGGAAGAAACCGAGTGGCACTCCGTCGCGCTTTTCGACCGTCTTGCCGAAATCGCCGGCGAGTACCTGAAGAAGGGTCGCCCGGTCTACGTCGAGGGCCGGCTGAAGACGCGCAAGTGGACCGACAAGGAGGGCCAGGAGCGCTACACGACGGAAATCATTGCAAGTGACATGGTGCTGCTCGGCAGCCGCGAAGGCACCGGCGGCGGCGATGAAGGCGGGGGTGGCGGTGGCGGCTACAGCCGGCCCGCCGCGCGGCCGGCCGCGGCGGCGGCACCGAAGCCGGCACCCAAGCCCGCGGCCACCGGCTTCGACGACATGGACGACGACATTCCGTTCTAGACCCACCGCGGCCGTTGGGCGCCAGCGGCCGGCCCGCGTGGCACACCGTGGCCGTCAGGGCCGCACGCTGCCGCGCCAGCGCTGCACGTCCAGCGCGCGCACCGCGCCGGCGCGGTTGCCCCAGGCGTTGCGCGCGTAGCTCAACACCGCGGCGACGTCCTCGTCGCTCAGCTCGTTGGCAAAGGGCGGCATGCCGAAGGGCTGCGGGTTGAGTGCGGTGCTCGCCGCAAAAGCGCCTCCCAGCACCACCTGCACCGGGTTGGCCGGCGGATCGCGCAGCAGCGCGCGGTTGCCGGCCAGCGGCACATAGGCGCGCTGCCGGCCGCGGCCGTCGTCGCCGTGGCAGCGCGCGCAGCGCTCGGCGTAGATCTTTTCGCCGCGCTGCCACTGCGCTGGCGCCGGTGCGGCGTCGGCGCTGTCCGCGCGCGCCGGGGCCGGCAGCGGCAGCGACTCCAGATAGAGCGCCATCGCCTGCAGGTCGGCTGCGGCCAGGTGCTGCGTGCTGTGCAGCACCACCTCGGCCATCGGCCCGAGCAGCGCGGCGTCCACCGCCACGCCGCGTTGCAGCAACGACGCCACCGGCGCGGCCGGGGCGCCCGCCAGTGCCGGCGCCAGCCAGTGTTGCATCGGCATCAGCCCACCGCTCAGTGTCAGCGGCTCGCGCTGCGCGCCTAGCGCATTGCGCGGCGCATGGCAGGCGCTGCAGTGGCCCAGGCCCTGGACCAGATAGGCGCCGCGGTTCCACTGTGCCGGGTGTGCGGCATCGGGTTCGAAGCGCCCGGGCCTGAAGAACAGCGCGCGCCACACGGCCAGTGCGGCCTGCGTGCCGTAGGGAAAGCGCAGCGCGTGCGGCCGGTTCGCACGCTCGACGGCGGGCAGGCTGCGCAGGTAGGCGAACAGCGCATCGGCGTCGCCGGTGCTGATGCGCGTGTAGCTGTCGTAGGGGAAGGCCGGGTACAGCAGCCGGCCGTCGCGCGAGCGGCCGTTGTGCAAGGCGCGCCTGAAGTCGGCCGCGGTCCAGGCGCCGATGCCGCTGCGCAGATCCGGCGTCAGGTTCGGGCTGTAGACCGTGCCGAAGGGCGTGGCGATGCCGCGCCCGCCGGAATACGGCGCCGCGCCGCGCGGCGTGTGGCAGCCCTGGCAGTTGCCGGCGCGCGCCAGATAGGCGCCCCGCGCCACCTGTTGGGCATCGACTGTGGTTCCCACGAGTGGCGCATCGCCCGCAGACGAAACAGCGGCGTCGGCGTCACGCTCGCCACGCACATTCAGCCACCACAGCGCCGCAGCCAGCGCGATACCCAGACCGACCAGCAGCGCCAGCAGCGCCAGCGCCACCCGGCCCGCAGCATGCGCCACGCCATGGCGCTTGCGCCGGCTCGCCGTGGGTTTGATCGCCGCGCGCCTCACCGCGGCGCGCTCATGCTGCCGCATTTCAGCGGCGGCGGGCCGGGCGGCATCGCGGCGGTGCCGGGCGCTGCGGCCGTCGGCACCGGTTGCGCCGCCAGCCAGTGCGCCAGCGCGTTCACGTCCTGGGGCTGCAGCCGCTGGGCGATCCGCGCCATGCAGTCGGGCGCCTGGGCGCGGCGCGCGCCGGTGCGCCAGGCGCCGAGCTGCGCGTTCAGATAGTCCAGCGGCAAGCCCAGCAGCCCGGGCACGTCGGCGCCGGCGCCAATCAGGGCCGTGCCGTGGCAGGCGGCGCAGGCGGGAATGTCGCGCGCCGCGTCACCGTGCTGCGTCAGCGCCTGACCGCGCGCCAGCGTCGCGGCATCGGCGCGGCTGGGCGGCGGCGTCGCATAGGGCAGTTGCAGCGCGGCGAAGTGGCTGGCGATCTGGCGCAGATAGGCGTCGTCCAGCGGTGCCAGCAACTGGCTCATCGGCGCGTAGGGGCGCTGCCCGTCGCGGAATGCACGCAACTGGCGAAACAGGTAGCCGGCCGGCTTGCCGGCGATGCGCGGGTAGTAGCCGTCAGGGCCGGAGCGGCCGTCCTTGCCGTGGCAGCCAGTGCAGGCCAGCAGCCGCTGCGTCATGGTGTCCTCGAAGGCTGCCGCTTCGGCGCCGGCCGCGCCCGGCGCCAGCGCCGCCGCCGATACCGCCAGCGCGGCTAGCGCGTGCGGTGCACGCAATTGGGCTTGGTGCAGGCGGCGTACAGCGACAACGAGTGCTCGTGCAGTTCGAAGCCGCGCTCCAGCGCGATCGCACGTTGGCGCTGCTCGATCTGCGCGTCGAAGAACTCCTCGACGTGGCCGCAGGTCAGGCACACCAGGTGATCGTGGTGCTGGCCTTCGTTGAGCTCGAACACCGCCTTGCCCGACTCGAAGTTGCTGCGCAGCAGCAGCCCGGCCTGCTCGAACTGCATCAGCACGCGGTACACGGTGGCCAGGCCAACGTCGGCGCCATCGGCCAGCAGCGCCTTGAACACGTCCTCGGCCGTCATGTGGCGCTGCGGCGAGCGCTGGAACACCTCGAGGATCTTGATGCGCGGCAGCGTGGCCTTCAGCCCGCTGTTCTTCAGTTCGTCGGCGTTGGTCATGGCATGGCACCGCGGCGGCTGCAGCGGGCGGTCGGCCCGCTAGAATCGGCGATCATAGCCAGCCACCTTGGTGCGATCCCGACGGCCCAGCCCATGACCTTGCGACGACCCACTGCTTTGCGCAGCGCCGCCGCCATGCTGGCTGCCATGCTGGCCGCCGGCTGCAGTTCCTGGAACTCCGAAGACTCGGTGCTCGGCTGGATTTCGCCGTACCGCGTCGACATCCAGCAGGGCAACGTCGTCACGCAAGACCAGGTCGAGCACATCAAGCCCGGCATGCACCGGCTGCAGGTGCGCGACGTGCTGGGCACGCCGCTGCTGACCGACGCCTTCCACGCCGACCGCTGGGACTACGTGTTCACCTTGCGCCAGGACCGCCGGCCGCTGCAGCGGCGCAGCGTGGTGCTGATCTTCGAAGGCGATGTGCTCAAGACCATCGACGCGCCCGAGCTGCCCACCGAGCGCGAGTTCATCGACTCGATCGCGCGCTCCGATCGTGGCGTGGACGCCGCCGCGCTGGAGCTGACGCCTGAGCAGATCCAGGCGCTGCCGGTGGCGCGGCCCGCTGCCGCCGCAAGCGCACCGGCCACATCGGCTGCGCCTGCGGCCACGCCGCCGCGTCAGTACCCGCCGCTGGAGCCGTCTTGAGCGCGCGCTTGAAGATCGCCGTTGCCGGTGCCGGCGGGCGGATGGGGCAGATGCTGATCGACGCGGTGGCCGCGGCCGACGACTGCGAGTTGTCGGGCGCGCTGGACATCGCGCTCAGCCCGGCGCTGGGCAGCGACCCCCTGGCTCGGCTCGGGCGCAGCAGCGCGGTGCGCGTCAGCGCCGACCTGGCTGCCGGCCTGGCCGGCGCCGACGTGCTGATCGACTTCACCCGCCCCGAAGGCACGCTGGCCCACCTGGACGCATGCCGCCGGCTTGGCGTGCGCGCGGTGATCGGCACCACCGGCTTCAGCGACGCACAAAAGGCGCAGATCGCCGAGCACGCGCGGCACATCGCGATCGTGATGGCGCCCAACATGAGCCTGGGCGTGAACGTGATGCTGAAGCTGCTGGATGTCGCCGCGCGCGCGCTGGCCGACGGCTACGACATCGAGGTCATCGAGGCGCACCACCGCCACAAGGTCGACGCACCCAGCGGCACCGCGCTGGCGATGGGCGAGGTGCTGGCACGCGCCAGCGGCCGCTCGCTCGACGACTGCGCGGTGTGGGCGCGCCACGGCGTCACCGGCGAGCGCGACCCCAAGGCGATCGGCTTTTCGGTGATCCGCGGCGGCGACATCGTCGGCGACCACACCGTGCTGTTCGCCGGCGATGGCGAGCGCATCGAGATCACGCACAAGAGCGCCAGCCGCGCCAACTACGCGCGCGGCAGCCTGCGCGCCGCGCGCTTTGTCGCGCACCGCGCACCGGGCCTGTACGGCATGGACGCGGTGCTCGGCCTGTAGATGCAGCAGTTCAACGATTTCTGGGGCCAGGCCGACGCCATCGGCCGCGCGGTGGCCGCGCTGCTGCTGCTGATGTCGATCAGCGCCTGGGTGCTGATCTTCTGGAAGGGCTGGGTGCTCAAGCGCGCGGTCACCGACCTGACGCGTGCGGTGCCCGCCTTCTGGGAGGCCGCCAACCTCGACGAGGGGCGTGAGCGCCTGAGCCGGCTCGACCGCGAAGCGCTGCTGCTGCCGCTGCTGGATGCGGCCACGCTGCAGGCCGGGCAGGGCACCTTGCAAGGCGCGGGCCGGCTCGATTCACAACTGACGCGCCGCCTGCGCGATGCGCTGCACCGCGGGCTGGCGCACCTGCAGTTCGGCCAGGTGGTGCTGGCGTCGGTGGGCGCCACCGCGCCCTTCGTCGGCCTGTTCGGCACGGTGTGGGGCATCTACCACGCGCTGTTGGGCATCTCGCTGGCCGGCAGCATCACCATCGAGAAGGTCTCGGGCCCGGTCGGCGAGGCGCTGGTCATGACCGCGGCCGGGCTGGCGGTGGCGATTCCGGCGGTGCTGGCCTACAACGTGTTCGGCAAGAAGGTCGGCGCCTGCGAGGCCGATCTCGAAGGCTTCGCGCACGACCTGCGCGAGATGGCGCTGGACCGCGCGCGCAAGGATTGACATTGGCATTCGGCCGCCTCGAACGCAGCCCCGGCACGCGGCCGATGAGCGACATCAACATGACGCCGCTGATCGACGTGATGCTGGTGCTGCTGGTGATCTTCATGATCACCGCGCCGCTGATGACCAGCAGCCTGAAGCTGGACCTGCCCAAGACCGAAGGCGCGCAGCCGTCGGACTCGCCGCGCTTCATCGCGCTGGCGATCGACGAGCAAGGCACGCTTTTCGTCGGCGACGAGAAGGTCAGTGCCGAGCAGATGCTGCAGCGCGCACGCGAGGCCGCGCAGCGCGACCCGGCCACCGAGGTGCACCTGCGCGCCGACAAGCGCGTGCCCTACGGCCGCGTGGCCGAGCTGATCGGCATGGTGCAGCAAGCCGGGCTGTCGCGCGTGGGCTTCGTCACCGAGGCGGCGCCGCCCGAGGCCGCGCCGCCACAGAGTGCGCCGCCACAGACCGCGCCGGCACACAGCGCGAAATAGCCGCCAAATAGCGGCTCCTACAATCGCCCGGATGAACGACAAGTACATCCCGGGCGAGGTCGAAAGCCGCGCCCAGCAGGCCTGGAGCCGGGCCGACGCCTACCGCGTGGTCGAGGACGCGAACAAGCCGAAGTTCTACGCCTGCTCGATGCTGCCCTACCCCAGCGGCAAGCTGCACATGGGGCACGTGCGCAACTACACCA
>CALBTN010000035.1 GCA_937967345.1 uncultured Rubrivivax sp.
CGACTGGGTGCTCTTGCTGCACGGCGAGCAGAGCTTGCGCCTGCTCGCGCCGCTGCCCGCCGCCGGCACGGTGGTCGGCCACACCCGCGTGACCGCCCTCGTCGACAAGGGCGCCGCCAAGGGCGCGCTGATGTTCAGCGAGCGCGACATCGTCGACGCCGCCAGCGGCCGGCGGCTGGCGGTGTCCAGCAGCGTGTCGTTCCTGCGTGGCGACGGCGGCTTTGCCGCTGGCGGTCAGGCGTCGGACCCGCCGCCGCCGCCGCGCCAACCCACGCCCGACGGCCCGCCCGACCGGGTGTGCGAGCTGAAGACGCGGCCGGAGGCCGCGCTGATCTACCGCCTGAGCGGCGACACCAACCCGGTGCACGCCGACCCGGCGGTGGCGCGCGCGGCAGGCTTCGATCGGCCGATCCTGCACGGCCTGTGCAGCTTCGGCGTCAGCGGTGTCGCGCTGCTGAAGACGCTGGCCGGTTGGAACCCGGCACGCTTGAAGGAGATCGGCTGCCGCTTCTCGGCGCCCGTCTACCCGGGCGAGACGCTGCGGGTGCGCATGTGGCAGCGCGGCGAGCAGGTGCAGTTCGACACCCGCGTGGTCGAGCGCGACGTGGTGGTGCTCAGCCACGGCAGCGCGACCATCGCGGCGGCGTAGCAAACCATCCGCGGGAGCCGCCCGAGGCGGCGGCGCGCGCCCCCTAGAATCCGTGGCCGGGTGCGCTTGGCCGATGCCAGGCCCGCGGGCATGACGCCTGGGCCGCGCCCGTTTGGAGATTCTCTTGAAGTTCGACAGCCCCGAAGCCTTTCTCGACTCGGTCGCGCGCCGCGATCCGCACCAACCCGAGTTTTTGCAAGCCGTGCGCGAGGTGGTCGGCAGCCTGTGGCCGTTCATCCAGGACAACCCGCAGTACGCCGACTACGCACTGCTCGAGCGGCTGTGCGAACCCGAGCGGGTGATCCAGTTCCGCGTGGCCTGGCTCGACGACAGCGGCCAAACCTGCATGAACCGCGCGTTTCGGGTGCAGCACAGCTCGGCGATCGGGCCGTTCAAGGGCGGCATGCGCTTCCATCCGTCGGTGACGCTGTCGGTGCTGAAGTTCCTGGCCTTCGAACAGACGCTGAAGAACTCGCTGACCACGCTGCCGATGGGCGGCGGCAAGGGGGGCTCGGACTTCGACCCCAAGGGCAAGAGCGACGGCGAGGTGATGCGCTTTTGCCAGGCGCTGATGGTCGAGTTGTACCGCCACCTCGGCCCCGACACCGACGTGCCGGCCGGCGACATCGGCGTGGGCGCGCGCGAGGTCGGCTTCATGGCCGGCATGATGAAAAAGCTGTCCAACAACACCGGCGCGGTCTTCACCGGCAAGGGCATCGCCTTCGGCGGCAGCCTGATGCGCCCGGAGGCCACCGGCTACGGCACCGTGTACTTCGCGCACGAGATGCTGCGCCGCACGCGCCAGTCCTTCGACGGCCGGCGGGTGTCGATCTCGGGCTCGGGCAACGTCGCGCAGTACGCGGTCGACAAGGCGATGGAACTCGGCGCGCGCGTGATCACCATCTCCGATTCGGGCGGCACCGTGATCGACCGCGACGGCTTCGACACCGAGAAGCTGCAAGCGCTGATGGAGCTGAAGAACGTGCAGCGCGGCCGGCTGTCGGAGTTCGCCGAGCGCTTTGGCCTGCACTACGAGGCTGGCAAGCGCCCCTGGCACGTGCCGACCGATATCGCGCTGCCCTGCGCCACCGAGAACGAGCTCGACGACAACGACGCGCGCACGCTGGTGGCCAACGGCGTGCGCTGCATCGCCGAGGGTGCCAACATGCCCAGCACGCTGGGCGCGATCGACGTGTTCCAGCACGCCGGCGTGCTGTACGCGCCGGGCAAGGCCAGCAACGCCGGCGGCGTGGCCACGTCGGGGCTGGAGATGTCGCAAAACGCCGAGCGCATGAGCTGGTCGGCGGGCGAGGTCGACGAGCGGCTGCGCGCGATCATGCAGGACATCCACGAGAACTGCGTCAAGCACGGCAAGCGCGACGACGGCAGCATCAACTACGTCGACGGCGCCAACATCGCCGGCTTCGTCAAGGTGGCCGACGCAATGCTGGCGCAGGGCGTGTACTGATTCACCGCCTGCGTCGGCGCACGATTCGCGCAGGGGCCGCCTTGCCGCTGCATGGCACAACCGCCGCCGGTGCACGGGTGCCGCCTGCTCGCGAGATCGCTCGGTGAGGTCCACCCGCGTCAGGTGGGGCGGCGCGGGACGCGTTCGAGCGGCCGACGTCGGCGCGGGCCCGGCTCGGCTCGGCTCGGCACCCTGAGACTCGGGCGATGACGGCCCGACGATGGCATGGCCTGGCACGGCGCCGCGCACTTGCCGCGGCGTTGGTCTTCGCATCCAGCCTGGCGTCGGCCCAGGCGCCGCAGGACCACGGCGCTCGCGTCGTGCCGGCCTTCGCGCGCCTGGGCTACGAGACGATCACGCTGCCGCGCGGCGAGCAGATGGGGCTGGCCGGCCTGAGCTACCTGGTGCAGCCGGCCGAAGGCCTGTGCCTGGGGCCGGCGGTCTACGGTGCGGCCAGCGGCCAGCGTGGCGGCTTCTTCACCATCGGCGCCGAAGCGGCACTGTGCACGCGCATTCACGGCCCACTGAACCTGCTCGCCGGGGTCTACGTCGGCGGTGGCGGCGGTGCCGCCGCCCCGGTGGGCGGCGGCCTGATGCTGCGCCCGCACATCGATCTGCTGTGGGACTTCGGCCTGCTGCGCGCCGGCGTGTCTTGGGCCAAGGTGTACTTTCCCAACGGTGATATCGACAGCGACCAGCTCGGCGTGGTGCTCGACCTGCCGATGAGTTTCGGCTACTTGCCCGCGGGGTGGCGCGGCGTCGCGCCGCAAGGCAGCCCGCACGGCGGCATCGGTTTCGATCGCATCCTGGCCGTCGCCGGCGCCTATGCGCCGCGCGGCCACAGCCTGGGTGCCAGCGGCAACCCGTTGCCCTCGCATATCGGCTATGTCGGTGCGCGCGCCGAGACCCAACTGCGCTCGGCGCTGTACGTCGGCCTGGAGGCCAACGGCGCGGCCAGTGGCGGCGTCGACGGTTACGCCGAGATCCTGGCGACGTTGGGCGGCGAGGTCGCGCTCGGCGATGGTGGCGTGCGCCTGGGCGGGCGCGCCGCGCTGGGCATGGGCGGCGGCGGCGACATGCCTACCGGCGGCGGGCTGCTGACCAAGGTGGCGCTGGACCTGAGCCTGCCGCTGTCACGCGACCTGCGCCTAGGCTTGGAGGCCGGCTGGGCCAGCGCGCCGCAGGGTGACTTCGACGCGCCTTTCGGCTCGCTGGCGTTGCGCTGGGCGCTGCAGCCGCTTCCCGATGTGCCGGCGCCGCCGGTGCGCCAGGAGTGGTCGGCCGGCGCCGAACTGTTCGTCGACGCCGCGCGCAAGGACGGCAGCGCGCGCGACCTGCACAGCGTGAGCTTCAAGTACACGCGCTTCGTCGGCCCCGCGCTGTACCTCAGCGGCCAGGTGCAAAGCGCCTACCAAGGCGGCGCCGGTGCGTTCTCGGTCGGGCTGTTCGGCATCGGCGGGCTGTGGCACAGCGGTGAGGGGCTGCTGGCCGGCGCCGAGCTTCTGGCCGGCGCGGCCGGCGGTGGCGGCGTGGACACCGGCAGCGGCGCGGTGGTCAAGCCGATGGTCTTCGCCGGTTGGGAGCTGACGCCGGCGACCTCGGTGCGCCTGGGCGCCGGCTGGATCAAGGCGCCAAACGGCGAACTGAGCAGCGCGGTAGCCGATCTGTCGGTGGTGTTCGCCTTCGACGTGCCTGGGCGGCCCTGAGAGTCTGTGAAGCATTCCGCTGCATCGGCTGCGGGCTGCGCCATGGCAAGGGCGCAGCGCGGCGCGGCGCAGCGCTGATCCTCAGGCCGTGATGCGGTGCTTGGCCATCAGCCGGTACAGCGTCATCCGCGAGATACGCAGCTGCTTGGCCGCGTGGCTGACGTTCTTGCCGGCGAACTGCAAAGACTCGGCAATGGCATGCCGTTCGGCATTCAGCCGCGCCTCATCCAGCGGCATGCGGATCGCGTTGTCCGTCGCCTGCTCCAGGCCCAGGTCGGCCGGATCGATCAGCTTGCCTTCAGCCAGCACCATCGCGCGGCGAATGCGGTTGACCAGCTCGCGCACGTTGCCAGGCCAGTCGTGCGCGGCCATCACCTGCGTTGCACGGCGGCTGAAGCCCTTGAGACGGTTGCTGCGCTCGCCGGCGAACTTGTCGAAGAAATGCTGGGCGAGCAGTGCGATGTCCTCGCCGCGCTCACGCAGCGGCGGCATCGACAGCGGCAGCACGTTCAGCCGGTAGTACAGGTCCTTGCGGAAGGCGCCCGAGTCCACGGCGGCCTCGAGGTTGACGTGGGTGGCGGCGATCACACGCACGTCGACTGCGATCGAGCGCGTGCCGCCGACGCGGTCGATGGTGCCTTCCTGCAGGAAGCGCAGCAGATTGGTCTGCATGTCCAGCGGCAAGTCGCCGATCTCGTCGAGGAACAGCGTGCCGTGGTTCGCGCTCTCGATCAGGCCGCGGCGCTGGCGGTCGGCACCGGTGAACGAGCCCTTCTCGTGACCAAACAGCTCGGACTGGATCAACGATGCCGGAATGGCGCCGCAGTTGACGACCACGAAAGGCGCCTCGGCGCGCGACGAGGCGCTGTGGATGGCCTGCGCCACGAGCTCCTTGCCGGTGCCGCTCTCGCCGATGATCAGCGCCGGTGCGTCGACCTTGGCCACGCGCTGCACCTGGCGCAGCAGCCGCAAGACCGCAGGCGCCTGGCCGACGATCGTGCGGCCGCGCGCGCCGGGCTCGACGCTGACTGGGCTGGGCCGCAACGTGGCGTGTCCATAGGCGTGGCCGAGCGTGGCGGCCAGCCGCGGCGCATCGACGGGCGTGGTGACGTGGTCGAACATGCGCCCGAAGATGAGGTCTTTGCACTCCCGCAACTGCAGCGACGCGGCATCGAAGCCGCCCACCCACTCGATGCGTGGATGCGCCTGGATGAAGGCGTCGAGCTCCGCGCAAGCCTGGGCATCGGCATTGGACAGAGTGACAAAGCCGACAAGAAAATGCTGCTCCGCCAGCAGGCGCGCCGCTGCACTCAGGCTCAGCGCGATGTGGATGTCCCAGTTGGCGGTGGCGAGCTGGTCGCACACGGCGGCATCATGGCTGTTGGGGCGGATGAACAGGACTTTGCGAGCGGACATCGATACCTCCGCTGCCCTGGTCTCGCCGGGTGCGAGCCTGAAGGCAGTGTCTTGTGCGTTATTGTTGCGGCGCCAGGTCGGCCACGCATCCACACGCTAACTGATGCGTCGTGACATTTCTAGCTCGCGCCGGCCGCTACCCCCCCGAATCGGGGGGCCGGATCCATCGTCGGAGTGAGCGCAATCCCATGAGTTCGGGGTCCGGTGACGGCTAACATGCGCCGGCCGAGGAAACCAACAAGCGCAGTGCGCAATTCGTTGATCGCATGCAAGCCAGGCGCGACAAGCGTGAAGTCATGCATTGACGCAAACGACGCTCCAAGCCAAGGGGCGGTTGAGAATGGCGCGGTGCGGTTGCATGTGTCAGAAGGGTCTCGACTCGCCGCGTGCGCTTCGCGCGCGCAATCCATATTCGTGCCAGTAGGGGAGTGCGTTTCATGAAGATTCGACGTCTGAGAACGATGGCGCCGGTGGGCCTGTCGGCGGCCGCATTGCTGCTGACGCCGTATGCGGTTGCGCAGGATCAAAGCGCGCAGTCGCCGGACGAGATCGCGTCACGGCTGCAGATGCTCAAGCAACAGGTTGACGAGCAGACCCGCCGGCTCGACGCACTGAAGCGCTCAGTCGCCGAACAAGAGGCGAGCCTGAACGATATGCGGCGCGCGGTGACCAGCGAAATGCTGGCCACGCAACGCGGCGGCCAGGCCGCCGGTGGCGCGGCGGCTCCGGCCCAGGGCGCGCCCGCACAAGCAGCCGCCGAGCCGCCAGCCTGGGCGGTCTCATCGCCGCTCCACGACGCCGGCACGTTCTCGCTCTCGTAGGTGAACGAGCCCGACTTGTCCTGATCCTGCAGGAACTGCTGCAGCAGCTGCTGCTTCTGCTCCG
>CALBTN010000036.1 GCA_937967345.1 uncultured Rubrivivax sp.
CGAACGTGTCGACGGCGCCGATCAGCAGCGCCGCCAGCAGCGCGCCGCGCACCGAGCCGATGCCGCCGATCACCACCACCACGAAGCAGGCGATCAGCACGGTGTTGCCCATGCCCGGGTACACCGACGACACCGGCGCGGCCACCATGCCGGCCAGCACCGCCAGCGCCACGCCGGCGGCGAACACCACGCGGTAGAGGAACTTGATGTCGATGCCCAGCGACTGCACCATCTCGCGGTTGGTGCTGCCGGCGCGGATCATCATGCCCAGCCGGGTGCGCGTCAGCACCAGGTACATGCCGATCGCCAGCACGATGCACACCGCCGAGATGAACAGCCGGTACACCGGGTAGCTCATGGTGTCGCCCAGCGGCAGCGAGCCGGCCAGCAGCGGCGGCGGCGCCACGCCGTGCACCTCGTCGCCGAAGACGATGCTGCGCAGCTCTTCGAGCACCAGGATCAGGCCGTAGGTCATCAGCACCTGCTGCAGGTGCTCGCGCTCGTACAGGTAGGCGAAGAAGGCCCATTCCAGCAGGTAGCCCAGCAGCACCGCCAGCACCAGGCCGATCGCCAGCACGCTGAAGAAGCCGCCGCCGAAGGCCGCGGCCACCGGCGCGGCCAGGCCGAAGGCCAGGTACGCGCCGATCATGTAGAAGCTGCCGTGCGCGAGGTTGATGACGCCCATGATGCCGAAGATCAGCGTCAGCCCCGAGGCCACCAGGAACAGCAGCAGCCCGTACTGCAGCGCGTTCAGGCACTGGATGAGGAAGGTCGCCAGGTCCATGGGCAAGACGCGCGTTGCCGGCGGCGCCGCGCGCGGCGGTGGACTACATCTTGCAGCCGCGCCCCGGATCGGCCAGCGCCTTGCTGGCGATGCCGACCACCTTGTTCTCCTTGTCGGCGACCTGGCGCAGATAGATGTCCTGCACCGGGTTGTGACTGGGCGAGATCGTGAACGGCCCGCGCGGGCTGTCGATCCTGGCCTTGCGCAGCGCCGCGGCGAACTCGGCCTTCTTGGTGATGTCGCCCTGGGTGGCGGCCAGCCCGATGCCCAGCATCTGCGCCGCGTCGTAGCCCTGCACCGCATAGACGTCGGGCTGCAGCTTGTAGGCCTTGACGTAGGCCAGGCGGAAGGCGTTGTCGCGCGGCGTGTTCAACCCGTCGGCGTAGTGCAGCGTGGTTTGCACGCCGTTGGCGGCGTCGCCTTGCGCCTCCAGCGTGCCGTCGGTGAGAAAGCCGGTGCCGTACAGCGGGATGCTCTTGTTCAGCCCCGCGGCGGCATAGTCCTTGACGAACTTCACCGCGCCGCCGCCGGCGAAGAAGGCGAACACGGCTTGCGGCTTGGCGGCGGCGATCTCGGTCAGCAGCGCCTGGAACTCGACGTTGGGGAAGGGCAGGTTCAGCTCCTTGCCGATCTTGCCGCCGCCCTTTTCGAAGGCCTCGCGGAAACCCTTGACCATCTCGTCGCCGGCGGCGTACTTCCAGGTGATGGTGGCGACATTCTTCACGCCCTTCTTGGCCAGCGCCTCGCCCATCGCGTAGCCGGGCTGCCAGTTGCTGAAGCTGCTGCGGAAGATGTTGGGCGCGCACATCGGGCCGGTGACCGCATCGGCGCCGGCGTTGGGCACGATCAGCATCGTGCCGCTGTCCTTGGCCACCTTGGCCATCGCCATGGCCACGCCGCTGTGCACGCTGCCGACGATGACATCGACGTTGTCGCGCTTGACCAGCTTGTTGGCGTTGTCGGTGGCCTTGGCCGGGTCGGACTCGTCGTCGACCTTGATGTACTCGATCTCGCGTCCGCCGAGCTTGCCGCCTTGCTCGCCGACGTACTGCTTGAAGCCGTTCTCGATCGCGTTGCCCAGCGCCGCGTAGGTGCCGGTGTAGGGCAGCATCAGCCCGACCTTGAGCTTGCCCTGCGCCTGCGCCGCGGCGGGAGCAAGGCTCAAGATCGTGCAGGCAAGCAGCGACGCGCGCAGCGGGTTCATGGTGAACGGGCTCATGGTGATTCTCCTTGGCATGGTGCAGGCAGCGGTGCAGTCACACCGCGGCGTTATACAGGCAGCATTGCGGCGCGCAGCACAGGGGTTGCACAGGGGTCGCGCCGTCGATCACACCGGGATTGCGGCGCGGCGGCGCGCGCCACGTGCGGCGGCGTCAGGGCAGCGGTGCGGCAGGTGCGACAGTTGCGCTGGCCGCTTCGCGCTCAGATCGCGCGCACAAAGGCCAGCCGTTGCGACGGGGCGAAACCGCAGGCGCGCAGGAAGCCCTGCAGCGCCAGATCATCCGGCCCGAGCACGGTCTCGACGCGCTCGACGTGCAGCGCGCGCAGATCGGCGCACAACTGCGCCATCAACGCGCGCCCGACGCCGCGGTGCGCGTAGTCGGGGTCGACGCCGAGGGTGTCGAGCACCGCCACCGGCTCGGTGCGGCCGAAGTCGCCCAGGTCGGTGCGCGCCATCAGGAAGCCGACGATCGCGCCGTCCAGCCATGCGCTCAGCGACACGCGGATCGCCGAATCCTGCAGCGCCTCGTCCAGCTTCTCGGCGATGTAGCCGCGCCGGTCTTTGCCGGTGAGTTGGCGGTCGATGCGGCAGATCGGCCCCAGGTCGTCGCTGCGCATCGGCTGCACGTCCACCGCCGACTTGCCCGAGCGCTCGAAGTCGTTGGCCTCGGGGCTGCCGTAGTCGATCTCTGGCGGGCGGGCGTCGACGATCGCCGGCGCGACCGCGTTGGCGCGCGCGGCAGGCGAGCCCACCGCGCAGTCCAGCACCTGCTCGTCGGCGCGCTGGAAGCCCATCGCCTGCAGCCACGGCAGCATTCGCTGGTTGGTCCACGCCGCGGTGGTGCGCAGCTCGGC
>CALBTN010000037.1 GCA_937967345.1 uncultured Rubrivivax sp.
CGGTCTCGGCGCCGTCGTCGGTGACGAAGACCTCGCCGTGCTGGAACGGGCTCATCGTGCCCGGGTCGACGTTCAGGTAGGGGTCGAGCTTGATCAGCGTGACCTTCAATCCGCGCGATTCCAGGATCGCGGCCAGCGAAGCCGACGCGATGCCCTTGCCGAGAGAGGACACCACACCGCCGGTGACGAAGACGTATTTGGTCATGTCTGCTGCGTCTGATGCACTTTGCCGGGGTGCGGCGGCGCACCCGGCGAAAGGCTCGGCTGTGAAAGCGGAATTATAGGGTCGGGGTAGCCAGGCGCAGCCCGCCCAGGCCGCTGCGCTAGACTCGCCCGCGCTTGCACCAGGTGCCTGCCGTCCCTGCACGGGTTGGCGGGTTCAACGGGAAGCCGGTGCGCCGCGGGATCGTCGATCCGCGGCAATTCCGGCGCTGCCCCCGCAACGGTCGGCGAGTCGTGTTCGGCACAGCAGCCACTGGGGGCGACCCCCCTGGGAAGGCGCCGAACGCTTCGGTTCCAAACGGAGCCGGCACTCGCGAGCCCGGATACCGGCCTGATGCACGGGAAGCTGGCGTTGCGGAGGGCGGCGCGGGCGCGCGGCGGCCGCTTGCGGCGCCGCGCGCACTGCCTGCCTTTCGCGCCAGCCGTGTCGTGAACGAAGCCGCACGGGGCGTGCGGCGTGAAAGGTCTTGATGTCTTCCAAACTTTGTCCGCGCGGCGCGCGGCTGCTGCCGTTGTGTGCCGCGCTTTCGATGTCCACCTCCGCCTGGGCGCAAGCGCAGGCCACCCCCGGTTCGGCCGTGCAAGTGATCGGCACGCGCGCGCCGACCGCGCTGGATCGCGTCGTCTCCGACGTCGTGGTCATCGACCGCGACCGCATCCGCGCCAGCAGCGCCGATTCGATCGAAGACCTGCTGCGCCGCGAAGGCGGGATGCAGCTGTCGCGCAACGGCGGACCGGGGCAAAGCGCCGGCATCCAGATCCGCGGCAGCAGTTCCAGCAGTACGCTGGTGTTGATCGACGGCGTGCGCATCGGCTCGGCCACGCTGGGCCAGACCGAGCTGTCGGCGATCAGCCTGGCCCAGGTCGAACAGATCGAGATCATGCGCGGCCCCGGCTCCAGCCTGTACGGCGCCGATGCGATCGGCGGCGTGGTCAACATCGTCACCCGCCGCGGCGACGGCGCGCCCACCCTGCGCGGCAACCTCGCCGGCGGCAACCACGCCTCGGGCGAGGGCTACGTCGCGGTCAGCGGCTCGCAAGAGCGCTTCGACTACGCGCTCAGCGCCAGCGGCGAGACCACCGATGGTGTTTCGGCCATCCGCCCGGGCGACCGGCTGGGCATCTACAACCCCGATGACGACGGCTTCAGCCGCTACGGCGTGTCGCTGGCCGGCGGCTACAGCTGGCAAAAAGGGCAGCGCATCGGCCTGAGCTACATCGGCAGCAAGCTGCGCTCGCAGTTCGACAGCGCCGAGTACCCGCCGCCCACCTTCTTGCCCGACCCGTCGCCGGATTTTCGCAACCGGCTGAACACGCAGCTGACGACGCTGCAGTACGACGGTGTGCTGTCATCCGAGTGGTCGGCGCTGCTTCGCGGCTCGTACCAGACCGACCAGCTGGAATCGGGCGCCAACGTGATCTACCGCTACGACACCACGCGGCGGCAGTTCACCGCGCAGGCCACCTGGACGCCGTCGCCACAACACCAGCTGGTGGGCGCGGTCGACTACCTGGACGAGTCGATCCACAGCAGCGAATACCAGGCGCCCAGCCGCGACAACACCGGGCTGGTCGCCGGCTACACCGGCCGCTTCGGTGCGCAGAAACTGCAGGCCGACCTGCGCTGGGACCGCAACTCGGTGTACGACAACCAGACCACCGGCAAGCTCGGCTGGGGCATGGACATCGCCGAAGGCTGGGCGCTGCGCGCGGTGGCCGGCACGGCCTTTCGCGCGCCGACCTTCAACGACCTGTACTTTCCCAACTACGGTGTCGTGACGCTGCAGCCCGAGCGCTCGCGCAGCGTCGAGGCCGGTGTCGACTACAAGGCGGCGATGACGTCGCTGGCGGCCACCGCCTACTACAACAAGGTGTCGGACCTGATCGGCTACCAGCCCGACCCCAACCAATGCCCGCCGGGCTTCCCCTTCGGCTGCGCCGGCAACACCGCGCGCGCGCTGCTGCAGGGCATCACGCTGCAGGGCTTGCAGCAGTGGGGCAACTTGCAGTTCACGCTGGCGCTGGACTGGCTCGACGCCAAGGACCGCGACACGGACCAGACGCTGCTGCGCCGCGCCGCCAACCAGCAGACCTTCGCCGTCGACTACAACGTCGGCCCGTGGCAGCTCGGCGGCACGGTGCTGCGCGTCAGCCAGCGGCCCGATGTCGGCGGGCAGCTGGCGGCCTATGCGCTGCTGAACCTGAACGCGCGCTGGCGCTTCGAGCGCTTCTGGCAGGTGGAAGCCAGGCTGCAGAACGCCACCGACCGCGACTACCAGCCAGCGCGCGACTACCAGGACGTCGGCCGGCAGTTCTGGCTCGGGCTGCGCTACGACGGCAAGGGGCTGTAAGCGGCGACGAAGCCGGGTTCATCGCCGCGCAGGCTGCCGGCTTGCAGGTCGAAGGCCCGCAGCGTGCGCAGCGGGCCGCCGACCACCGCAGTGTCGTAGCGCATCCAGGCGAGCTGCGTCACCGCCATCGCGATCTCGGGCAGCGTCTGCAGATCGCGCAACCGTGCGTGGACCTCGCGCATCGGCCAGGCGCCGCGGTACAGCCCGGCGGTGAGGTGCGGCAGGTAGCGCGTGGCATCGACGCTGGCGGCCATGCTGCCCAGGGCCGAGCGCAGCCGCGGCAGGCTGCCTGACGGGTCGTGCACCGCCAGGCAGGCGGCCGAGGCGAAGCTGAAGGCGCCTCCGATGCGCAACTCGAAGGGCGGCGGCCGCAGTCGCGCCAGCGCGTCGGCATGGGCTTGCAGGTGAAGCGGGCCGAAGTCGTCCGGCAGCCGCGGCGCGTCCACCGCAAAGCCGCACAGCTGCAGCGTGATGTGCGGCTGGCGCTGATAGCCCGGCAGCAGCAGCGGCTGCAGTGCGGCGCATACCTGCTCGAGCCGCGCGTCGATGGCCGGGTCGTGCAGCGCCACGGCCCACACCGCGTAGTGCGGCCGGCCGCGGTGCCACTCGACGAAGTTGCGCTGCTCGCTGGGCAGCGTGCGGTCCTCGTTCATGCGTGCAGGCGCAGCGCCAGGTGCGCGCCGTGTGGCGGCGCGGCCGGCCAGTCGGCGCAACGCGGGGCCGGGTCGCTTGCCTCGTCGGCGGCGCGCTGCAGCCACAGCGCCGCCGACATCCAGCCGCCGTGCGTGACGACGATGCGGGCCCCGGCCGGGTCGAAGCCGCGCACGCGCTGCAGCAGCGCGGCCAGCGGCTCGCCGCCGCCCGGCGCGTGGTGCTCGAAGTCGGCGCACCAGGCGTCGATCT
>CALBTN010000038.1 GCA_937967345.1 uncultured Rubrivivax sp.
CCGCCTTGCGCTGTTCGGGGCCCAGGCTGAGCACCGCGTTCATCGCGCCGCGGTCCTTGTAGGCACCGGTGCGCTGCAGGTTCTCCATCTTCATGTACAGCTCGCAGCCGGCGAGCTCGCTCAGGTCCGCCGAATGCACGCACGGCGACGGGCTGATGTGCTTGCCGATCGCGGCGTGCGCGGCCCGGATGTCGTCAAGGGTGACGGAAAGCTTCTTGGCCATGGGATGGGTTCCTCGTGGGTTCTTGGTCAGTTGGCGATGGCGATGCACTCGATCTCGACCAGCACGTCCAGCGGCAGCCGCGCGACTTCGACGGTGGAGCGCGCCGGCGTGTGGCCGGCGAAGGCGGTCTCGTACACCGCGTTCATGAACTTGAACTCTTCGATGTTCTTCAGGAACACGGTGGTCTTCAGCACCTTGGACATGTCGCTGCCCGATGCCTTCAGCACTTCGGACAGGCTTTGCAGCACGCGCTTCGACTGCGCCTCGATGCCGCCGTCGACCACCTTCATGGTCGATGGGTCGAGCGGGATCACGCCCGAGCAGAACACCAAGCCGCCGTGCACGATGGCCTGGCAGTACGGGCCGATCGCCTGCGGGGCGTGCGGCGTCTTCACGATCTTCATGCGTTGTCCTGCCCTGAAGGTGGTGGGTGGGGGAACTCAGCAGTCGACCCAGACGACGGCAAGGCCGCCCTGGGAGGTTTCCTTGTACTTGTCCGACATGTCCTTGCCGGTGAGGTACAGCACCTTGACGACTTCGTCGAAGGTGGGGCGGATCGGTTCCTCGCCGCGCAGCATCGTCAGCCGCACCGCGTTCACCGCCTTGTTCGCGGCGAGTGCATTGCGCTTGATGCACGGCACCTGGACCAGCCCGGCCACCGGGTCGCAGGTCAGGCCGAGGTTGTGCTCCAGCGCCATCGCGCCGGAGTTGAGCACCTGGTCGACGGTGCCGCCGAGCACCTGGCTCAGGCCGGTGGCCGCCATCAGGCTGGCCGAACCCACTTCGCCCTGGCAGCCGACTTCGGCGCCGGAGAACGATGCGTTGATCTTCACCGGGATCGCGCAGCCGCCCGAAGCGAGCAGGAAATCGCAGACCTTGTCGTCGGTGACGTTCTTGCCGAACTTCTTGTAGGCCTGCAGCACCGCCGGAACGATGCCGGATGCGCCCATGGTCGGGGCGGTGACGACCTGGCCGAGGGTGGCGTTGACCTCCATCACCGCAAGCGCGTAGGCGTTGACGTGGTCTTGCAGCTCGAACAGCTCGGCACCCCACGGCGTGCCCTGGACCTTGTCGTAGATCTCCTTGGCGTGGCGCTGCAGGCCCAGGCCGGGAATCTCGCCCTCGGCCGCCAGGCCGATCTCGATGGACTTTTCCATCACCGCGGCGATCTCGAGCAGCCCTTGCTTGATCTCGGGCCCGGTGCGCCAGGCGTGCTCGTTCTTGAACACCAGCTGCGCGATCGACACGCCATCGCGCTTGCACAGCGCGGCGAGCTCGGCGCCGGTGGTGTAGGGGAAGGGCTTCTTGACGTCGCCCACCGAATCCTTGGGGTTCAGCGACTCCTTCTCGCACAGGATGAAGCCGCCGCCGATCGAGAAGTACAGGCCGCGCTTGAGCTCCTTGCCGGCGCTGTCGTAGGCGACGAAGGCGATGCCGTTCGGGTGCGTGTCGTAGCTCTTGTCGCCGTACCACTTGATGTCGTGGGCCGGGTCGAAGGGCAGCATCTTCTTGCCGCCGAGGTGGAGCGTCTTTTCGGTTTCGATGCGCTTGTGCTTGGCCGGGATGGCGGCGCTGTCCAGCGTGGCCGGCGCGTTGCCTTCCAGGCCGAGCATCGACGCCAAGTCGGTGAAGTGGCCCTTGCCGGTCAGTGCCATCGATGCGTACAGCTCGATTTGCACCTTGGCGGTGGCGTCGAAGTCGCCTTGCGCGGACAGCTCCTTCAAGAAGCGTTCGGCCGCGACCATCGGGCCGAAGGTGTGCGAGCTCGACGGCCCGACGCCAACCTTGTAGATGTCGAACACACTGATGGCCATGGCTGCCTCCGGGTTGATGCTGCGCCGCCGCGTGCGCGGCGGCGCGGGGCTCAGAACACCTTCAGCCCGCGACTGCGGAACTGCTCGCGCACGCGTTCGACCAGTTCGGGTGCGGGCGGCTGCGTGTCGGCCAACTGATAGTCGATGCCCAGCTTGGCCCACTTGTCGGCGCCCATCTGGTGGAACTTCAGGATCTCGACTCGTTCCAGGCTCTTCAGGCCGGCGCAGATGTCGGCAACCTTCTCGATGTTGTCGTGGCCGTCGGTCAGGCCCGGCACCAGCACGTAGCGCACCCACATCGGGCGGCCCAGGTCTGACAGCCGCCGCGCGTAGGCGAGCGTGGGCTCCAGCGGCTGGCCGGTGACGCGCTGATAGATCTGCGGGTCGCCCGACTTGATGTCCAGCAGGTTCAGATCGATGTCCATCAGCTCGGCGTCGCTCAGCGAGGCGCCGAGCCGGCCTGACGTGTCCAGGCAGGTGTGGATGCCCATGGCCTTGCAGTGCTTGAAGATCCGCGTGGTGAACGCGTGCTGCTGCACCGGCTCGCCGCCCGAGATCGTCAGCCCGCCGCCCGAGATCTTCAGCACCCTTTCGTACTTGGCGATCTTCTTCAGCATGCGCGACAGCCGGATCGCCCTGCCGTTCCTCTTGTGCCAGGTGTCCGGGTTGTGGCAGTACAGGCAGCGTAGCGGACAGCCGGTGAGGAACAAGGTGAAGCGGATGCCCGGGCCATCGACCGTGCTGCCGACGTCGAACGAGTGCACATAGCCGACCGGATCCTCGGCCGTCTCCGCCGCGATCTCCTCGGCCTCGTCGATGTCGCTGAAGTAGACGTCGGCGTACGACTTGTGCTTCTTGCGCTCTTGCGCGCCCTCGCGCTCGACGTGCAGTTCGTAGCGGCTATGTGCCAGCGTGTCCATGGCTCGGCTAGACCCTTTCGTGGAAGGTGCGGTTGAGCACGTCCTGCTGCTGCTCCTTGGTCAGCTTGACGAAGTTGACCGCGTAGCCCGACACGCGGATGGTCAGCTGCGGGTACTTCTCCGGGTTCTTCACCGCGTCCAGCAGCGTGTCGCGGTTGAGCACGTTCAGGTTCGAGTGGAAACCGTTCGACGAGAAGTACGCGTCGAGCCCGCCGACCGCGCGCGTGGTGCGCTCGTCATCGCAGCCCAGCGAGGTCGGCACCACCGAGATCGTCAGCGAGATGCCGTCCTCGGCGTCGTCGTAGGGCAGCTTCGCCACCGACAACATCGACGCCATCCAGCCGCTGGCGTCCGCGCCGTTGGATGGGTTCGCGCCCGGCGCGAAAGGCTCGCCCGCCCGGCGCCCGTCCGGCGTGTTGCCGGTCTGCTTGCCGTAGACCACGTTCGAGGTGATGGTCAGGACCGACTGCGTGTGCACCGCGCCGCGGTAGACATCGTAGTTGCGGATCTTGTCCATCATCTTCGTGACCAGCAAGCTGGCGATGGCGTCGGCCCGGTCGTCGTTGTTGCCGTACTTCGGGAAATCGCCCTCCACCTGGTAGTCGACCACCAGCCCGGTCTGGTCGCGCACCGGCTTCACCTTCGCGTACTTGATCGCCGACAGGCTGTCGGCCGTGTGCGACAGGCCGGCGATGCCGCAGGCCAGCGTGCGCAGCACATCGCGGTCATGCAGCGCCATCAGCACCGCCTCGTAGCAGTACTTGTCGTGCATGTAGTGGATGATGTTCAGCGCGTTGACGTAGACGCCGGCCAGCCACTCCATCACGCCGTCGAAGCGCTGCATCACGTCGTCGTAGTCCAGCACCTCGCCGAGTGCCGGCGCGAAACGCGGCGCGACCTGCTTGCCGCTCTTCTCGTCGCGCCCGCCGTTGATCGCGAACAGCAGCGCCTTGGGCAGGTTGACGCGCGCACCGAAGAACTGCATCTGCTTGCCCACGCGCATGCCCGACACGCAGCAGGCGATGGCGGCGTCGTCGCCGTACTTCGGACGCATCATGTCGTCCGACATGTACTGGATCGAGCTGGTGTCGATCGAGCACTTGGCCGCGAAGCGCTTGAAGCCGTCGGGCAGCCGCGGCGACCAGCCCACGGTCAGGTTGGGCTCGGGCGCGGGGCCGATGTTGTACAGCGTTTGCAACACGCGGAAGCTGGACTTCGTGACCAGCGTGCGCCCGTCCTCGCCCATGCCGCCGATGAACTCGGTGACCCAGGTCGGGTCGCCGGAGAACAGCTGGTTGTACTCGGGCGTGCGCAGGAAACGCACGATGCGGAACTTGATGACCAGATCGTCGATCAGCTCCTGCGCCTCGGACTCGGTGATCTTGCCTTCGCGCAGGTCGCGCTCCAGGTAGACGTCGAGGAAGGTCGAGATGCGGCCCACCGACATCGCGGCGCCGTTCTGCTCCTTGATCGCCGCCAGGTAGGCGAAGTAGGTCCACTGCACCGCCTCGCGGCCGGTGGCGGCCGGACGCGACACGTCGTAGCCGTAGGCTTGTGCCATCGTCGCGATCTGCTTGAGCGAGCGCAGCTGCTCGGCCAGCTCCTCGCGCAGCCGGATGACCGCCTCGGTGGAGTGCCGGTCGTCGAGCTGGTCGCGTTCGATCTGCTTTTGCTCGACCAGGAAGTCCAGGCCGTACAGCGCCAGGCGCCGGTAGTCGCCGATGATGCGGCCGCGGCCGTAGGCGTCGGGCAAGCCGGTGATGATGCCGGAGCTGCGGCACTTGCGGATGGCCTCGGTGTAGGCGTCGAACACGCCGTCGTTGTGGGTCCTGCAGTGCTGCGTGTAGATCTCGCGGATGTCCGCATCGGGCTCGAAGCCATAGGCCTTCAGGCTGGCCTCGACCACGCGCCAGCCGCCCTTGGGCATGATCGCGCGCTTCAGCGGCGCGTCGGTCTGCAGCCCGACGATCAGCTCCAGGTTGCGGTCGATGTAGCCGGGGCCGTGCGCGATGATGGACGACGGCACCTGCGAGACGTCCAGCACGCCTTTCTTCGTCTCTTCGGTGATCATCGGCAGCAGCTTCTTCCACAGATTGCGCGTGCGCTCGGTGGGGCCGGCGAGGAACGAGGAGTCACCCTCGTGCGGCGTGTAGTTCAGCTGGATGAAGTCGCGCACCGCAATGCGCGTCGACCAGGTGCCGGGCCTGAAACCGCGCCAGGCGTGCTCGCGCGCCTCGGCCGGGTCGAGCGGGGCTGCGGGGGTGGTGATGGCCTTGGGATTGGCTGACATGACTGCTCCTCGAGAGGTTGCAAGCGCCGGCGCCGCGGGCTGCCGCCGCTGGTTAAGTGCGGGTAACGATGTCGTAGGTATGCCGCGCGATCATTAGTTCCTCGTTCGTCGGCAGCACCCATGCCGCGACGCGGCTGTCAGGCGTCGAGATGCGCGCGTCCGAGCGTTCGTTCGCCGCTTCGTCCAGCTCGATGCCGAGCCAGGCACTCTGGGTGCACACGCCGTGGCGGATCGGTGCGGCGCGCTCGCCGATGCCGGCGGTGAAGACGATGGCATCGAGTCCGCCCAGCGCCGCGGCGAGCGAACCCAGTTCGCGGCTGATGCGGTAGGTGAACAGCTCGATCGCGAACTTGGCGCGCGGATCGTCGCTGGCCAGCAGCTCGCGCATGTCGCTGGACACGCCGGACACGCCGAGCAGGCCGGACTCGCGGTACAGCAGCGATTCGACCGCCTTGGCATCCATGCCGAGTTCTTCCATCAGGTACAGCACGACGCCGGGGTCCAGGTTGCCGGCGCGCGTGCCCATCGGCAGGCCGTCGATGGCGGTGAAGCCCATGGTGGTGGCGATGCTGCGCCCGCCTTGCAGCGCGCACATGCTGGCGCCGTTGCCCAGGTGCAGCACGACGGTGCGGCCGGCCGCCGCCTGCGCATCGACCTGCGGCAGCACCGAGGCGATGTACTCGTACGACAGCCCGTGAAAACCGTAGCGGCGCACGCCGCGCTCGGTGATCGCGGCAGGCAGCGCAAAGGCCTGCGCGACGGTGGGTGCGCTGCGGTGGAAGGCGGTGTCGAAGCACGCCACCTGCGGCAGCTCGGGGTGGCGCTCGGCCAGGGCGCGCACCGGCAGCAGGTTGTGCGGCTGGTGCAGCGGCGCCAGCGGCGACAGCGTGTCGAGCTGCGCCAGCAGCGCGGCGTCGATGCGTACCGGTGCCGCATGGTGGATGCCGCCATGCACCACGCGATGGCCGACCGCGACCAGCGTGTCGGCGCTGGCATGCTCGCCCAGCCACGACAGCAGGTACTCGATGGCCCCGGCATGCCCGGGCGGCGATTCGGCGGACCAGTGGTGTTCGCCCAAGGCTGCACCGGCCGGGTCGCGGGCGCGAAAGCGTGCCGCGCCGTAGATCTCCTCGATGTTGCCGGCCAGGCGCACCGCGAGCCCGGTGGGATCGGCAGCGTACTCGGTGAACTTCAGGCTCGACGAGCCGGCGTTCAGAACCAGGACCGCCGCACTCATCTCAAGCCACCTTCGCCGCGTCGCGACGCCGGTTGGCCAACAGTGCACCCACCGCCGCCGAGGCCAGGCGGGCGTGCACCGAATCGGCCCGGCTGGTCAAGACGATCGGCACGCGTGCGCCGAGCACGATGCCGGCGCTGTCGGCGTTGATCAGGAAGGACAGGCTCTTGGCCAGCACGTTGCCCACCTCGAGGTCGGGCACGACCAGGATGTCGGCCTGGCCGGCCACCGGACCGCCGATCTTCTTGATCTGTGCGGCCTCGGGGCTGATGGCGTTGTCCAGCGCCAGCGGGCCGTCGAGCACGCCGCCGGTGATCTGGCCGCGGTCGGCCATCTTGCAAAGCGCCGCCGCCTCGACGGTCGACTGCAGCTTGGGGTTGACGCTTTCCATCGCCGACAGGATGGCCACCTTGGGCGTGTCGATGCGAAGTGCGTGCGCCAGCTCGATCGCGTTTTGCACGATGTCGACCTTGTCCTGCAGTGTCGGGAAGACGTTGATCGCGGCGTCGGTGATGATCAGCACGTTGCTGTGCTCGGGCACGTCCATCACGAAGCAATGGCTGAGGCGGCGCGCGGTGCGCAGTCC
>CALBTN010000039.1 GCA_937967345.1 uncultured Rubrivivax sp.
TACTTCTTCGCCGCGACGCCGATCCGCGAGATCGCCGAGCTGAACATCGGCTCGCGCCCGGCCTCGCGCAAGGCCACGCGGGCGATCGAGGACCTGCGCGCGATCCCGTGGAGCTTCAGCTGGGGCCAGTGCCGCGTCGCGCTGCCGGGCTGGGCCGGCTTCGGCTCGGCGATCGAAGACTTTCTCGGCGACCCCGCCAGCAAGGCGACGCACTCGGCGCAGCTCGAGTTGCTGCAGCGCATGCACCGGCAGTGGCCGTTCTTTCGCGCGCTGCTGTCCAACCTCGACATGGTGCTGGCCAAGACCGACCTGCGCATCGCCGAGCGCTACGTCGAGCTGGTCGAGGACAAGCGGCTGGGCCGGCGCATCTTCCGCGCGATCCGCGACGAATGGCAGCGCACGAACGCCGCGCTGTCGCTGATCAGCGGCGAGGCGCAGCGGCTGCAGTCGAACCCGGCGCTGGCACGCTCGATCGAACACCGCTTCCCCTACCTGGACCCGCTGAACCACCTGCAGGTCGAGCTGATGCGGCGCTTTCGCCAGCCCGGCGCGCACACCGCGAACACCGCCGGCGCTGCCGACGCCGCCGATCAACGGCTGCGCCGCGGCATCCACATCTCGATCAACGGCATCGCTGCCGGGCTGCGCAACACCGGCTGAACACCGCGCGGCGTGGGGGCGCTCGACAAACGTCCAGTCGCGGCGCGGCACATTCGGCCGTCGGCCCGCAGCGCGGCCCTCAGCGGTCGCGCAAGGCCTCGCGCACCGCGGCCAGCTGCCGCCTGGACACCGCCAGCCACTCGCCGCCGGGCATCAGCTGTACCGCCCAGTGCTCGGCATGGGCCTCGTCGCCGCCGCCGTCACCGCGACGGCGCTGCAGCACGCGCACCGCCGCACGCGCAACCAGCGCGTTGCGGTGCACACGCACGAAGCCTTCGCCCAGCCGCTGCTCCAGGTCGGCCAGCGCATCGTCGATGACGAAACTGCGATCGACGGTGCGCAGCGTCACGTACTTCAGCTCGGCCTTCAGGTACACGATGTCGGCCAGGCGCAGCCGCAGCAGCCGGCCGCCATCGTGCACCACCAGCATGCGCGCGGCCGGATCGGGCAGCACCGGCGCATCGGCGCGGCGGCGGCGTTGCGCCACGCGCTGCAGCGCGGCGCGCAGCCGCTCACGCGCCACCGGCTTGGTCAGGTAGTCAACCGCGTCGAGCTCGAACGCGCGCAGCGCGTGCTCGCCGTGCGCGGTGACGAAGACCACGCTGGGCGCGTCGGGCATCGCGCGCAGCGCGTCGGCCAGCTGCAGGCCATCCAGCCCGGGCAGCCCGATGTCCAGCAGCACCAGCTCGGCGCCGCTGTCGCGCAGCAGCGCCTGCGCGGCCCGCGCATCGCCGGCCTCGCCGACCACTTCGCTGGGCGGATCGGCGCAGTCGTGCAGCAGCGTGCGCAGCCGCAGCCGCGCCAGCGGCTCGTCGTCGACCAGCAGCACCTTCAGCGGCGGCATGGCTGCTGCGTCACAACGGCACGATGATGCGCGCGCGAAACATCCCGTCCTCGCGCCACACGTCGAGCTGGCCGGCCACGTCGTGCAGCAGCCGCAGCCGCTCGCGCACGTTGTGAAGCGCGATGCCGTGGCCCGGCGCCCGGGCGCCGTCGGCCACGGTGTTGCTGACCAGCACCACCGCCTGACCGCGCCGCGCCAGCGCCTGCACCCACACCTGCGCGCCGTTCAGCGACGGCTCCACGCCATGGCGCACCGCGTTTTCCACCAGCGGCTGCAGCACCAGCGGCGGCACGCGCGCGCGCACCGCACGCGGGTCGATGTCCCAGCTCAGGCGCAGCCGCTGGCCGTAGCGGATCTGCTCGATCGCCAGGTAGCGCTGCGCCAGGTCGATCTCCTCGCCCAGCGACACCGAGCTGCCGGCATCGTTGAGCACGACGCGGAACAGCTCGGCCAGGTCTTCGAGCACGCCTTCGGCGCGCGCCGGGTCGACCCGCACCAGCGCCAGCGCGGTGTTCAACGCGTTGAACAGGAAGTGCGGGCGGATGCGCGACTGCAGCTCGGCCAAGCGCACCCGCGCATCGGCCGGCCGCCACAGCCGCGCGCGCAGGTCCAGCCAGGCCCAGCAGCCGCCGCTCAGCGCCGCACCGGCCAGCGCCACGCCGCTCAGCAAGAACCCCAGCGGCGCTCGCGCCAGGCCCAGCCACCACAGCGGCCACCACGCCAGCAGCGCCGCCGCAGCGCCCAGACCCGTCAGGCAGGCCAGCCGCGCCGGGCTCGGCCAGCGCGCCAGCACGCCGCGCAGCGCGCATACCGCCACCAGCCACAGCAACGTGCCGGCCACGCCGACGTACGTGGCGGCGGATTGCTGCAGCCGCCAGCCTTGCGCGTTGTCCGCGCCGATCAGCACACCGATTGCCAGCACCAGCTGCACCCCCAGCAGCACGCGCAGTGCCAGCAGCGGCTGGCACACATCGAGCGCGGCATCGCGCGGCCCGGCCTGCGGCTCGGGCACCGCAAGCGGGCCCGGGGCGTTCGGCGGGACCGCCGCTTCGAGCCCGGCCGGGCGTGTGCTCGCCGGCCAGACGCTGGGCGCAGCAGTGTCGCGGTCGTGCGGCTCGACGGCCGAGGGGCGGGACATGGCGGCGCCGATAATACGGACCCGCGCGCGCGCCGCGCACCGTTCTTGGGTGCACCGACCATGTCCGCCAACCCCTTAGCCAACAAAGCCCAGGCCTGGTCGGCGCTGTTCAGCGAGCCGATGAGCGAGCTGGTCAAGCGCTACACCGCCAGTGTCGGCTTCGACCAGCGGCTGTGGCGCGCCGACATCGAAGGCAGCCTGGCGCACGCCGAGATGCTGGCCGAGCGTCACATCATCTCGGCGCAGGACCACGACGCGATCCGCCGCGGCATGGCGCGCATCGCCGAGGAGATCGAATCCGGCCGCTTCGAATGGAAGCTCGAGCTCGAGGACGTGCACCTGAACATCGAAGCCCGGCTGACCGAGCTGGCCGGCGATGCGGGAAAAAGGCTGCACACCGGGCGCAGCCGCAACGACCAGGTCGCCACCGACGTGCGGTTGTGGCTGCGCGGCGAGATCGACGGCCTGGCCACGCTGCTGGCCGAGTTGCAGCACGCGCTGGTCGAACTGGCCGCGCAGCATGCCGAAACCGTGATGCCCGGCTTCACCCACATGCAGGTGGCGCAGCCGGTGAGCTTCGCGCACCACCTGCTGGCCTACGTGGAGAT
>CALBTN010000040.1 GCA_937967345.1 uncultured Rubrivivax sp.
CCAGCCGCTGGCGCAGCTGGTCGGCCAGCGCCAGGTACTCGCCTTCGCCCAGCGCCACGTAGCGGCTGCCGCGCGCCTCGCGCAGCAGCGCGAGCAGCTGCTGCAGCGACAGCACGCGCTGCTCGTCCAGGCGCAGCTCGCCTTGCAGCGCGAACCAGTCGCGCCCGCTCGCCAGCGTGGTGGCGAAGGCCTTGGCCTCGGGGTCGTGCACGCGCAGCGGCTTGCCCTTGGGCCATTCGATGACGCGCAGCGCCTTGCCTTCGCCGGCCAGGCGGCCGAGTTCGTGCACCGCGGCCAGCGCGTGCTCGGGTTCTTCGAGCAGCCAGTTGCCGTCGCCGGACACTTCGTCGCCGCCGAGGAAGGGCAGCCGCTCGAACACCGAGCGCAGGTGCGTGGTCTCGGCGTCGAGCTCGCGTTCGGTCGCCAGGCTGACGCCGCCACGCATGGTGATCAGCCGCGCGCGGCCGTGGCCGGGCACCAGCAGCGGGCCGAAGTCGCCGAAGGGCCGCACCGCCAGTGTCAGCTGCATCGCGTCGCCGCGCGGCTGCAGCTGCGCCACCAGCCGCGCGTCGCTTTGCACCGGCTCGCCGGCGGCGGCGTCGCTGTGCAGCACGAAGTGGCCCGACAACACGCGCAGCGCGGCATCCAACTCGGCACCGGCGTCCACCGGCACGGTCCAGGCTTGAGCCACCAGCTCGGCGACGCGGCGCTGCGCCGGGCTGATGCGCATCAGCCGCGCGCGCTCGGGCGCGTCGCGCACGATGCGCAAGCTGTTGCGGCGCTCGGTCTCGGCATCGAACTGGTCGTAGTCGAAGGGCGGGTGGAACTCGATGTCGGGGTCGTCGTCGGCGAGCAGTTCGTCGTGCAGGCGAAAGACGAAGTGCTCGCGGCCGTCGTCGCGCCGCTCGCGCCGCACCTCGAGCACCGGCAGGCTTTCCACCAGCTCGACCGCCACGCCGGGGGCGTCGCCCAGCTCCAGCGCCGGGTGGCCGACCAGCGCCGCCGCGGCCTGCGTCAGGTCGAAGCCGACGCTGCTGGGGCGGTAGCGGTCCTGGCGCAGGCTGCGCGCCACCGCGGCGTCGCGCGGGTCGAGCTGGCTGCGCTTCTTCAGCTGCAGCGGCGTCAGCGCCTTCGGCTTGCCGCGCGCGGTGGCCGGCGGCTCGAAGGCATGCAGGTCGTGCACGCGGCCGGCGTCGTCGAGCGTCAGGCGCCAGCGCAGCGTGGCCGCCGGCTTGGCGACGATGGCGGCGGCACCCTCGCCCAGCGCGGTGATGGCCGCCAGCGCGTCGCGCCAGGCGTCCTGCCGCAGCGCGTAGAAGGCCACGTCCCACAGCGGCGGCGCCGAGTCGGGCCGCGCCGGTGGCGGCCAACCCAGCTTGGCGCAGGCCTGCGCCACCAGATCGGCCTTCCACGACAAGCCGGCCTGGTGCAGCCGCTGCACCAGCGTGGCCACCAGCGCCGCATCCCAGCCCGGCGGCGAGCGGCCGAGCCACGCCGCCAGGATCACACGGTCGGCGTAGGCGTCGGCGTCGAGCAGTTCGTGCTGCGCGTGGCGGTCCACCGCCAGTGCGTCGATCTCGAGCCGCGCATCGCCCAGACGCACCGCCAGCACGTGCGCGAAGCGGCCCCAGCGGTCGAAGGGCGACGGCGTGCGCGAACCCGACTGCGCGATGCAGAACTTGCGCGCGGTGCTCCAGGCCGCAGCGTCGTGCTGCGCCATCAGCGCCAGCGGGTACCACTGCAGCAGCGCGGGCGGCGCGAAGCCGCGCTTCTTGCCCAGGTGCGCACACAGCGCCTTCCACGCCGGCGGGAAGGACTGCGCGGTATCGGTGAAGCGCCCCTGCCGCGCCGGCAGCAGCGACTGCATCAACGGCAGGAAGGCGCTGGCGGCGGCGTCGCCGGCGACGGCACGCTGCATGCCGTCGCCATCACCGCGCTGCAGCCGCATCTCGGCCACGTGCAGCCGCAGCCCGGTGGCGTCGGCCGGCGCCTGGTCGATGTGCGATTCGACCCAGTCCTGCAGCGCGGGTTGCTGCGACAGCAGGCCGTACAGGCTCAGCGAGGCCAGCAGCTGCCAGCGCAGCGCGGCATCGACGCGCTCGAACAGCCCCACCCGCTGCAGTTGCGCCAGCGTGCGCAGCACCACGTCGGTGGTGTTGATCTGGCTGAGCGCGTAGTTGACCAGCACCCGGTAGGCCTTGAGCTCGATGCCATCGGCCAGCACCAGCCGCAGCACCGCGACCGATTCGTCCTCATCGCGCGGCGAGTAGTACGCCGGATCGCGCTCCAAGGCGATCGGCCCGTAGGCGCCGCCGGCCACCCACAGCAGCACGCGCCACGCGCCGCGGCTGCGCGGCTGCGCCAGCAGCACACCCAGCCGCGCCTCGGCCAAGACCTCGGGCACCGACCAGCCCTCGCCTTCGTGCGTGCGCACCCGGCCCAGCGCCAGCAGCCGGCGCAGTGCGGCGCCGGTCTCGACGTGGCCGAACGAGCGGCCGTCCTCGCGCCGCCAGTCCAGGCCGCGCAGCAGGTTCATCAGCGCGGTCTTGCCGCGCTGCCAGCCGGCCAGCACCAGCGCGTCGAACACCTGCTCGAGGTCGGCCGGCGACAGCGCGGCCGCGGCTTGCTCGTCGCGCCGCGTCTCGACCTCCTGCTTGACGGTGCGCGAGACATCGCCCGCCTTGCCCAGCGGCTGGCCGTGAATGTTGACGAACTGCAAGGGCGTGCTGCGGCGTGACATCGCGCCATTGTCCGCTGCCGGCCCACCGCCTCAATCCGGGTTGCGTTCGCGCATGCAGATGGAACGCTGGCTCCGGCGCATAGCCGACACCCAATACATTCACCGCAGAGGAACGGAGGACGCAGAGTTTGCGCAGAGGAATACAAGTCTGGCTTTACTCTGCGGACCTCTGCGTCCTCCGTTCCTCTGCGGTGAAGGCTGTTCTGTATTCGGCCGCTTTGCGTCGACAACGGACCACCGTTGCGCCGCGCAGCAGGGCAAGCGCACGTCACACGTCGTGCACGATCTCACCGCGCAGTTGCAGCACGCCGCTGCCGAGCAGCTCGTGCAACATGCCGTCGGTCCACGCGGCCAGGCTGTCTTCGGGCCGCGACAGTGCCAGCCACACCGAGCGCAGCAGCGGCACATCGACCATCCACGCGCGCAGCTCGGCCAGCGGCTGCTGGCCTTCTTCCATCAGGTGGTACTTCAGCAGCACCTTCACGCCGTGGCGCAGGTGCCGCGCCGGGTCGGCCTTGAAGCCGGCCAGCCGCGTGCGCGCGCGCTGCAAGGCCGCGGCGACGTCGCTGAAGGCCGGGCCGTGGCCGGGGATCACACAGCGCACCGGCAAGGATTCGATCAGGTCGAGCACGCGCCCGACGTCGTCGAAGCCGGGCTCGCCGTCGAGCTCGGGAAAGACCACGCCGAAGCCGTTGCCCCACAGCGCGTCGGCCGAGATCAACACGCCATGTTCGGCGTCGAACAACATCAGCGATTCGGGGTCGTGCCCCGGCGCGGCCAGTACCTGCCATTCGCGCGCGCCGATGCGCAGCACCTCGCCCGGGGTGATGCGGCCCTGCGCGCTGAAGCGCTCGCAGCGCTGGCCCGTCGCGGCGTAGCTCAGTGCGCTGTCGTCCCAGTCCTGCACCGCGCGCCAGCTGCCGGCCGGGATCAGCGTCAACGGCGACCATTCACGCTGCAGCGCGGCGTTGCCGCCACAGTGGTCCGAATGCAGATGGGTGTTGATCAGGCGGCGCAGCGGCCGCGCGCCGAGCTCGCGGCGCAGCAGCGCCAGCGTCTGCGCGGCGTGCACGCAGTGGCCGGAGTCGATCAGCGTGGCGCAGGCTTCGCCGTCGATGTCGTCGTCGAGCAAGATGTTGTTCGACGACAGCCAGCCGCGTTCCAGCAGCAGCAGGCCGGGGCCCAGGTCAGGTGCGTTCGGGTTCATGCCGGCACTGTAAGCGCGCAGCCGCCGCGGCCTGCCGTGCCTACTGCCGGATGCCCTCGACCTGCACCCGCAGGTGCACGCGGTTGGAGACGAAAGGCACACCCCAGCCGGCGCCGAAGTCGCTGCGCCGCAGCTCGCCTTCGAAGTCGCCGCCGCAGACCTCGCGCTGCAGTTCGGGATGCGTGTGACAGCCGAAGCGCAGCGCGCGCAGCTCGACGCTGCGGCCCCAGCCGCGCAAGCGCAGTTCGCCGCGCACCGCGGCCACGTTGTCGCCGCTGAACTCGAAGTCCGACGCGCTGAAGCTGGCCGTCGGATAGTCCGCGGTGGCCAGCATGTCGGCCTCGCGCAAGCGCGCGTCGAATTCCGGCGTGCCGCTGCTCACGCCTGCGGTCGCGATGGTCAGCTCGACCGCACCGCGCCGCGCCGCGCGATCGAGCTCGACGCTGCCTTGGGCCACCGCAAGACGCCCGCGCAGCGTCGAGGTGCCGAAGTGCAACAGTTCGAAAGTGACGAAGCTGTGCTGCGGGTCGATGCGGTAGTGCACCGGCTCGGCGCCGGCTGGTACCAAGGCTGCCGCCAGCCAAGGCGCCAGCAGCAGCGCCTTCATGCCGGTGCGGGTGCGCTACTGCTTGACCGCCTCGACCTGCACCAGCAGCCGCACGTCGTCGGGGAAGCCCATGTCCAGCCCCCAGTTGACGCCCCACTGGCTGCGCTTGATGGTGGCTTCGAAGTCGCCGCCGCAGACTTCGCGCTTGAGCATCGGGCTCATGTAGCAGTTGAAGTTGGTGGCCTTCAGCACCACCGGCTGGGTCTTGCCGCGCAGCGTCAGCAGGCCGGCCACCTGCGTGACCTTGTCGCCCTCGAAGCTGAACTTGTCGCCGACGAACTTGGCCTTCGGGTGGTTGGCGCTGTCGAAGAAGTCGGCGCTTTGCAGGTGCTTGTCGAGCATCGCCACGCCGGTGTCGACCGAACCGAGTTCGAAGTTGACCTCGACCTTGCCGGTCTTGGCCGCGCGGTCGAACTGCACCGTGCCTTCTTTCTTGTCGAAGCGGCCGCGGTTGGTGGAAGTGCCGAAGTGGCCGATTTCGTAGATGACGAAGGTGTGCGTCGGGTCGATCGCGTAGTTGTTGGCGTAGGCCGGTGCAGCCAGCGCGGCGGCGGCGAGCGTGGCGGCGGTCAGCAGGTGCTTCATGGTCTCAGTCCTCCCTTGGGTGAAGTGTGGCGATTCGGTACGGCAGCGGGGTTCACGGCGCTTTGCATGCGCGCTCAGCGCCGGCCCGGGCGCATGCGCGCGAGCAGACCGTCGCCGTCGACGAAATGATGCTTCAGCGCGGCAGCCACGTGCACCAGCACCAGCGCGGCCAAAGCATAGGCCAGCGCGGCGTGCCAGGGCTTGATCAGATCGGCCAGGGCCTTGTCCTTGGCCAGCAGGTCGGGCAGCGGCAGCACGCCGAACCACACGATCGGCACCCCGACCGCCGAGCTGTAGGCCCAGCCCACCACCGGCACCACCAGGCACAGCAGGTAGATCGCCCGATGCGTCCATCGGGCCGCCTGCTGCTGCCAGCGCGGCGCCGGCGCATCGGGCGGCGGCGTGTGGCCCAGCCGCCACAGCAGGCGCAGCAGCGTCAGCGCGAGGATCGTCATGCCGGCCCACTTGTGCCAGTTGACCAGCTTGATGCGCTGGATCGAAAACGGCAGGTCGCTCATGTACGAGCCCACGGCGAAGGCGCCGATCAGCAGCAGCGCCAGCAGCCAGTGCAAGGCGATGGCCACGTTGTCGTAGCGCGGCTTCACGGCAGGCACGGTGGTTCGGGGTGCAGTCATCGATGTACGGGGCAGCCTTGGAGTATGGCCGTGCGGCGCAGCGCAGCCGTTCGACCGCTTTGTCGCACGACTTCAGCGCAGTTGAACGGCCGCGGCCACGCGCAAGGCCTGCCAACCTGCCCGCAGCGCCGGCCGCCGGCCGGCCGGCAGCCACTCGCGCCGCAGCGCGAAATCCAGCGTCGCCAGCGCCGCATCGACCGTCATCGCGCCGCCGGCGGCCAGCGCCAGCGCCTGCTCCAGCGGCAGGCAGTCGAAGCCGGCGACCTCGCCGTCCTGGTTGTGCGGCTGCCACGCTGGCGGCAGCGCCAGGTCGAAGACGTGCAGCCATTCGTGCTGCAAGCCTTCGGGGATGTCGCGCAGCAGCCGCAACACGCTGCCGGGCTGCGCCTGCTGCATCTGCGCGGGTTCCAGCCCCGCTTCTTCCCAGCCCTCGCGCACCAGCGCCTGCCACGGCGTCTGGCCATCGGGCACGCCGCCGCCGATCAGGTTGTCATGCTTACCCGGATCGGTGGGCTTGGTCAGCGCGCGCTGCGCGATCCAAAGGTGCGTGGGCCGGCCGGCCACGTCGGCGACGTAGCCGTTGGCATGCGCGCCCAGCGTCAGCGTGCCCCAAAAACGCGCGGCGGCGCGCTCCATCGCGCCCAGCCGCGCGCCGCTGGCCGGGTCGAGCAGCGGGAACGCTTCGTCGCGCCAGGCCAGGATCAAGCCGTCGCCGCGCAGCGTGTGATTCAGCCGCGCAAGCGTGGCTTCCAACGCCCCCGGCGCGGTGCGCAGTTCGAGCTGCGCCGCGTCCGCCTGCAGCCCCAGCTCGCGCAGCCGCGGCAGGTGCTGGCGCGCGACCGAGCCCACGCGCGCGCCGTTGACGACGAACGGCAGCCGCGCTGCGGCGTCATGCGCGCCGGCCAGGCGCAGCGCGGGCCAGCCGCTGCAGCCGCTCAAGCCGTCTTGCGCACCGCGCCTTCGCGCCACTGCGCCATCAAACGCTCCCACTTGGCGCGCGCCAACTTCAGGTGGCGCTCCTTGACGTGGCCGAAGCCGCGGATCTCTTCGGGGATGCGCGCGATCTCGGCGGCCAGCGCCAGCTTGTCGCTGCTCAGCGCTTGCAGCAGCTCGTCGATGCAGGCGCGATATTCCTTGATCAGCGCGACTTCCATGCGCCGCTCGGCATGGCGGCCGAAGAAGTCGAGCGCGCCGCCGCGCAGCCCCTTGAGCCCGGCGAGCACGCCGAACAGCTTGCGCACCCAGGGGCCATACGGCTGCTTGATCAGCTCGCCCTTGTCGTTGCGCTTGGCGGTGGCGGGCGGTGCCAGGTGGTGCACGATCTTGTAGTCGCCTTCGAACATGTCCTCGATCTTGGCGACGAAGGCCGGGTCGGTGTGCAGCCGCGCGACCTCGTACTCGTCCTTGTAGGCCATCAGCTTGAACAGGTAGCGCGCCACCGCCTCGCTCAAGGCGGTGCCTGCGCCCAGCTTGGCCTCAGTGGCGCGCACCTTGTCGACGTAGGCCTTGTACTCGGCGGCGTAGGCCGCGTCCTGGTAGCCACCGAGGAAGTCGACGCGCTTGGCGACGATCTCGTCCAGCGACGGCTTCTTCACGAACTGGATCACCTGCGCCGCCTGGAACAGCGCCTGCACGCCGGCCAGGTCGTGCGCGCAGCGCCGGCCCCATTCGAAGGCGCGGCGGTTGTTCTCGACCTGCACCGCGTTGAGCTCGATCGCGCGCATCAGCGCGGCGTGGCTCAGCGGGATGCGCCCTTGCTGCCAGGCATAGCCGAGCATCAGCGGGTTGGTGTAGATCGAGTCGCCGAGCAGCTTGACCGCCACCGTCTCGGCGTCGAAGGCGCCGACCAGCGCGTCGCCGACACTGGTGCGCACCACGGCCTCGCAGTTGGCGCCGGGGAACTGCCAGTCGGCGTTCTTCACGAAGGCCGCGGTCGGCGTGCCGTGGGTGTTCAGCGCGACATAGGTGCGGCCGTGCTGCATCACCGCCAGCGTGTACTTGGCGGCACCGACGATGTTGTCGCAGGCGATCACCAGATCGGCCTTGGCGGTGTCGACCTTGGTGGTGTGGATGTCCTCGGCGCGCTGCGCGATCTGCACGTGGCTCCAGGTGGCGCCACCCTTTTGCGCCAGACCGCCGGCGTCCTGCGTCACCACACCCTTGCCTTCCATGTGCGCGGCCATGCCCAGCAGCTGACCGATGGTGATGACCCCGGTGCCGCCGACGCCGCCGACGACGATGCCCCAGGCCTGGTCGCAAGGCGGCAGCACCGGCTCGGGCAGCGGCGGCAGCGCCGACAGGTCGCCGCGCTGCTCCTTCTTCGGCTTCTTCAGCTGCCCGCCTTCGATGGTGACGAAGCTGGGGCAAAAGCCCTTGACGCACGAATAGTCCAGGTTGCAGGTGCTCTGGTTGATGCGCCGCTTGCGGCCGAACTCGGTTTCCACCGGCTCCACGCTCAGGCAGTTGCTCTGCACGCTGCAGTCGCCGCAGCCTTCGCACACCAGCTCGTTGATGACCACGCGCTTGGCCGGCGTGGCCAGCTTGCCGCGCTTGCGGCGGCGGCGCTTCTCGGTGGCGCAGGTCTGGTCGTAGATGATGACGGTGGTGCCCTCGAGATCGCGGAACTCGCGCTGGATGCGGTCGAGCTCGTCGCGGTGATGCACGGTGACGCCGGCTTCCAGTGCCACGCCCTGGTACTTCTCGGGCTCGTCGCTGACGATCACCAGCTTGGCCACGCCCTCGGCGGTCAGGCTCTTCTGGATCTGCAGCACGCTGTGGCCTTCGGCGCGCTCGCCCACCTGCTGGCCGCCGGTCATCGCCACCGCGTCGTTGTACAGAACCTTGTAGGTGATGTTGACGCCCGCAGCGATGCTCTGCCGGATCGCCAGCAGCCCGCTGTGGAAGTAGGTGCCGTCGCCCAGGTTGGCGAAGATGTGCTTCTCGTTGGTGAAGGCCGCCTGGCCGACCCAGGGCACGCCTTCGCCGCCCATCTGGGTGAAGGTGCTGGTGCTGCGGTCCATCCACACCGACATGTAGTGGCAGCCGATGCCGGCCACCGCGCGGCTGCCCTCGGGCACGCGGGTGCTGGTGTTGTGCGGGCAGCCGCTGCAAAACCACGGGATGCGCTCGCCGGTGTCGGTCTTCAGCTCGATCAGCTCGCGCTCGCGCGCGGCGATCACCGCCAGCCGCTGCTCCATGCGCGCCGTGATGTCCGCCGGCACACCGAGCTTGTTCAAGCGCTTGGCGATGGCCTTGGCGATGATCGCCGGCGTCAGGTCGGCCTTGGCGCGCAGCAGCCAGTTCTCGCTCGGGTTGGGCATGCTCCATTCGCCGCCGGTCAGGTCGTCACCGTCGGGCTGGTCGAACTTGCCGAGCACGTTGGGCCGCACGTCGGCGCGCCAGTTGTACAGGCCCTCCTTGAGCTGGTATTCGATGACCTGGCGCTTTTCCTCGATCACCAGGATTTCCTGCAGCCCCTGCGCGAAGCTGCGGGTGATGGTCGCCTCGAGCGGCCAGACCACGTTGACCTTGTGCAGCCGCACGCCGAGCTGGCGCAGCGTGGCGTCGTCCAGCCCGAGGTCGGACAGCGCCTGGCGCGTGTCGTTGAAGGCCTTGCCGCTGGCGATGATGCCGAAGCGGTCGTGCGGACCTTCGACCACGTTGTAGTTGAGTTTGTTGGCGCGCACGTAGGCCAGCGCCGCGTACCACTTGAAGTCGAACAACCGCGCCTCCTGCTCCAGCGGCGCGTCGGGCCAGCGGATGTGCACGCCGCCGGGCGGCATCGCGAAATCCTCGGGCAGGATGATCTTCACCCGGTCGGGGTCGATGCTCACCGAGGCCGACGACTCCACCACCTCCTGGATCGTCTTCATCGCGCTCCACACGCCGGAAAAGCGGCTCATCGCGAACGCGTGCAGGCCCATGTCCAGAATGTCCTGCACGCTGCTGGGAAAGAACACCGGCAGCCCGCAGGCCTTGAAGATGT
>CALBTN010000041.1 GCA_937967345.1 uncultured Rubrivivax sp.
GATCAGCTCCATCGGGAACAGCGGCGCCAGGTCGTCCGGGCCCACCGGCTGCATCGTGCCCGGGTGCAGCACCGGCGCCATCGGCTTGGGCAGGTCGGCGGCGATGTTGTACCAATGCTTGGGCAGCTTGTCTTCGGGCAGAAGGAACTTGGTCGGGGTGGACATGGGCGGCGCGCTCCTGTGCGGCATGAGGGTTGAGGCGCGCATGCTATACGCGAGCGCGGGGCGGCCCCCGCGCCCGGCGCAATCCGCCCGATCAGCAGCAGCGCGCGCCGCGGCCGGCGCCGTAGCGCGCGGCCTGGCGTTCGCGGAAGAAGGCCTCGTAGCTCATGACCGGCGTGCCAGGGTGCGTGGCCTGCATGTGCGCCACATAGGTGTCGTAGCTGGGCAGGCCCACCATCAGCCGCAGGCTCTGCGCCAGGTAGCGCCCGGCGCGCGCCGCACCGGCCAGCGTGGTCGCGAGCGGCTGGTCCATGCTCAGCTCGCCGCTGCCGTCATCGGCTCGAACGGCACTTCCTTGGCGGTCGGCCGGCTCGCCGCGCGCGCCGCCAGCGAGGCGCGCACGCCGTAGATCAGGATGCTGATCACCACCGCCATGAACAGCACGCACAGCCCGGCGTTGATGCGGTCGTTGAAGACGATGCGCGACATCTCCTCCACCGTCTTGGCCGGCGCCATCACCTTGCCCTCGGCCAGCGCGTCGGCGTAGACCCGCGCGTGCGACAGGAAGCCCACCTTGGCGTCGGCCGAGAAGATCTTCTGCCAGCCGGCGGTGAGCGTGCAGATCACCAGCCAGCTGGCCGGCGCGATCGTCACCCAGGCGTAGCGGTCCTTCTTCATGCGGAACAGCACCACCGTGCCGAGCGTCAGCGCCACCGCGGCGAGCATCTGGTTGGAGATGCCGAACAGCGGCCACAAGGTGTTGATGCCGCCCAGCGGATCGACCACGCCCTGGTACAGGAAGTAGCCCCAGAAGGCCACGGTCAGCGCGGTGGCGATGCCGTTGGCGGTCCACGACTCGGTCTGCTTCAGCGCCGGCACGAAGGTGCCGAGCAGGTCCTGCAGCATGAAGCGCCCGGCGCGCGTGCCGGCGTCCACCGCGGTCAGGATGAACAGCGCCTCGAACAGGATCGCGAAGTGGTACCAGAAGGCCATCATCGCCTTGCCGCCCACCACCTGGTGCAGGATGTGCGCCATGCCCACCGCCAGCGTGGGTGCGCCGCCGGCGCGCGCCAGGATCGTGGTCTCGCCGACATCGACTGCCATCTGCGACAGCTCTTGCGGCGTGATGACGAAGCCCCAGGTCGACACCGCCTGCGCCACCGCCTCGACCGTGTTGCCGACCAGCGCCGGCGGGCTGTTCATCGCGAAGTAGATGCCCGGCTGGATGCACGCCGCCGCCACCAGCGCCATCACCGCGACGAAGGATTCGGCCAGCATGCCGCCGTAGCCGATGAAGCGCGCGTGCGTTTCGTTCTCCAGCATCTTCGGCGTGGTGCCTGACGAGATCAGCGCGTGGAAGCCCGACACCGCGCCGCAGGCGATGGTGATGAACAGGAAGGGGAACAGGTCGCCCGACCACACCGGCCCGCCGCCTTGCGCGAACTGCGTGAAGCGCGGCATCTCCATCGGCGGCGCGACGATGACGATGCCCACCGCCAGCGCGACGATGGTGCCGATCTTCAAGAAGGTGGACAGGTAGTCGCGCGGCGCCAGCAGCAGCCACACCGGGATCGACGCGGCGACGAAGCCGTAGCCGATCAGCATCCAGGTCAGCGCCACGCCGTCGAAGGTGAACAGCGGCGCCAGCGTCGCGCTCTGGCTGACCCACTGGCCGCCGATGATCGACAGCATCAGCAGCACGAAGCCGATGACCGAGACCTCGCCGATGCGCCCGGGGCGGATGAAGCGCAGGTACACCCCCATGAACAGCGCCACCGGAATCGTTGCCGCCACCGTGAAGCTGCCCCAGGGCGAATGCGCCAGCGCCTTGACCACGATCAGCGCCAGCACCGCGAGGATGATGATCATGATCATGAAGGTGCCGAACAGCGCGATCAGCCCCGGCACCACGCCCATCTCCTGCTTGATCAGCTCGCCCAGCGAGCGGCCGTCGCGCCGCGTCGAGATGAACAGGATGATGAAGTCCTGCACCGCGCCGGCGAAGACCACGCCGGCCAGGATCCACAGCAGCCCCGGCAGGAAGCCCATCTGCGCCGCCAGCACCGGGCCCACCAGCGGCCCGGCACCGGCGATGGCCGCGAAGTGGTGGCCGTACAGCACGTACTTGTTGGTCGGCACGTAGTCCAGCCCGTCGTTGTGGCGGAACGCAGGCGTCTTGCGCCGCGGGTCCAGCTCGAGCACGCGCGTGGCGATGAACAGGCTGTAGTAGCGGTAGGCGATCAGGTACACGCACACCGCGGCCACCACCACCCACAGCGCGCTGACCGCCTCGCCGCGGCCGAGCGCGACAGTGGCCAGCGACAGCGCGCCGACGATGGCGATGGCGAGCCAGACCAGGTGGCGGGCGAAGTTCGGCATGACGGTCTCCTGCTGTTTCTGTTGTTGTTGCGTCTGCGCGGCATGCGTGCCACCGGCGTACGCGCCGCGGGCCACTATGCCGCGCACGATTCCGGATGGTGATTGCCCACGATTGCCAAAGTAGGGATTGACGCCGGATGCTGGATGCTGCGGTTGATCTGCGCACGCGCGCCCGTGGACATGGCCGGGTCGGGTGCCGTTTCATCGCCGTTGACGCGCCGGTGGCGCCGAGCGCGCAGACCGGCGCGGCAGCTCGGGCCGCCGCTTGACGGCGAGCAACGCGGCTGGTGCAGGCCACTCGGACAATGCCCATCCGCCCTACATGAGCTGCCCATGCCCGCACGATTCCTGCCGCCTCGAGCCCTGTCCTTGCTGTGCTGCGCCGTTGGCGCGGCGGCCTTGTCCGCAGCCGCAGCCACCGCGCAGGCGCAGCCGCCGGCGGCGCCGATGCCCGGCGAGTTCGTCGTCATCGACGGCCGGGTCGACGCCGGCACCTATGCCGGCTGGAAGCTGTTCCACACGCATTGCGCCGGCTGCCACGGTGCCGGCGGCGTGGGCACCAGCAGCGCGCCGAACCTGGTGGAGCGCATCGGCAACTACACGCCGCGCGGCTTTGCCACCAAGGTGCTGACCAGCTACCGCATCGTGCCGATGTCGCCCGACAGCGGCCCGCCTGAAACCCTGGCCGAGCGCGACGCGCTGCTCGAGCTGGTGATGAAGCGCGAACGCGAGCAGCGCGGCCAGCCGCTGATGCCGGCCTGGGACGCCGACCTCACGGTATCGCCGCACGTGCTCGACCTGTACGCGTACCTGGGCGCGCGCGCCGAAGGCGGGCTGGGCCCCGGCAAGCCGACACTGTTGGCCTCGCCACCGCGCTGACACGGGCGCGGGCCGGCCTCGCCCTCAGCGCAGGATTTCCAGCGCCCGGTCCAGCCCGCCCTGGGTGATCGACACCAGCGCCTTGTCGCGCACCGCGGGCTTGGGGTGAAAGGCAATCGACAGCCCGGCGGCCAGCATCATCGGCAGATCGTTGGCGCCGTCGCCCACCGCGATGCACTGCTCGGCGCCGATGCCCATCAGCTCGGCGACCTCGAGCAGCACGCGCTTCTTTTCGGGGCCGTCGACGATGGATCCCCAGGGCCGGTCGAACAGCGTGCCGGTGAGCCGGCCGTTGAACACCCCCAGCGTGTTGGCGCGGGCGAAGTCCAGCTTCAGGTGCTGGCGGATGCGCTCGCTGAAGAAGCTGAAGCCGCCGCTGATCAGCAGCGTTTTCAGCCCCGCCGCCTGGGCAGCGCGCACGAACTCCGGCACGCCGGGGTTCAACTGCACGCGCTGGTCGTAGACCTGCTGCAGCACCTCTTCAGGCACGCCGGCCAGCAGCGCGACGCGGCGGCGCAGGCTGTCCTTGTAGTCGGCGATCTCGCCGCGCATCGCCGCCTCGGTGATGGCCGCGACCTCGGCACCGCGGCCGGCGATCGCCGCGATCTGGTCCACGCATTCGATGTTGATCAGCGTGGAGTCCATGTCGAAGGCCACCAGCTTGTAGTCGGCCAGGTTCAGCGGCGGCTTCAGGTTGCGGATGAACAGCCCCGGCCTGAACTCGGTGGCGTGCATGGTGCTTCAGCCCACGTTCACCGGCACCAGCGTCATGGTGTCGTTGCCGAAGATGTCGATCACCTTCACCGCCACCGTGTAGCGCCCGGGGTGCGAGTACGTGTGCTCGGCGGTCGTCAACTCCAGCTCGCGGTGCTGCCGCGTGCGAAAGCTCTGCCACTCGTTCTCGAAGATGTAGCCGCCGCTCCAGCGTTCCTCGAACTCGGGGCGGCTTGCGCTGCCCGCGGCACAGGGCGGGGCTGAGGGCCCGCCGGCGCCGGCAACGCCGTCGACCCCGGAGTCGATCGGCACCTTGATGATCTCCTTGCGGCTGCCGTAGTCGAAGTCCACCGCCCAGTAGTCGACCCAGTCGGTCCACTGCTTGGTCAGCCGCTCGCGCGTGACCACGCCGTCCTTGCCCTTGCTCAGCTTGTAGAGCTGGCCGGCGTGGCACACCACCGCGCTCTTGCCTTCCTTCAGCGCGGCTTCGGCGGCCTCGGCCGCGCCCTGGGTGTAGTGCACCGAGAAGTCGGTCAGTTCGATGGCCAGCGTCAGCTTGTCCTTGGCCGTGCGGCCGCCCTTGTGTGATGCGGCATAACGCGGCTGCGCCTCGACGT
>CALBTN010000042.1 GCA_937967345.1 uncultured Rubrivivax sp.
CCTGCATGCAGGGCTACCCGCCCAACGACGCGCCGCAGCGGCTGGAGAAGGACCGCCTGGCGCTGAGCCTGTCGCGGTTGCGCAATGTCTACAGCGACAACCTGATCGAAGTCACCGAATGGTGCATGTCGCTCGATCCGCTGAGCCGTCCGCAAAGCGTGTTCGCATTGCAGAAGGAACTCGCGCGCGAGACCGAGCGCCGCTACACCAAGCTCAGTTTCAGCGAACGGCTCAAGCTGCAGCTCGAAAGCCTGAAGGCCGGCGCCAAGCCTTGAGGCTGCCCACCGCGCGATGAAGTTCGCCGTCTACCAGGTTAGCCGCAAGGGTGGCCGCGAGAAGAACGAAGACCGCATGGGCTACTGCTACACCCGCGCGGCCGGGCTGTTCGCGCTGGCGGACGGCATGGGCGGGCATCCCGACGGCGAGGTGGCCGCGCAGCTGGCCTTGCAGACCCTGGCCGCGCAGTTCCAGTTGGAGGCCAAGCCGGCGTTGGCCGATCCGCTGCGCTTCTTGCACGACGCGGTGGTTGCCGCGCACCACCAGTTGCTGCGCCATGCCACCGAGCGCGCGCTGGTCGACACCCCGCGCACCACCGTGGTCGCCTGCGTGCTGCAAGACCAGGCCGCGTACTGGGCGCATTGCGGCGACTCCAGGCTGTACCTGGCGCGCGGCGGCAAGCTGATCGCGCGCACCCGCGATCACTCCTACGTCGAGCTGCAGCAGACCATGCCGAACGCGCTGCCGCAGGGCATGCCGCTGAACCGCAACGTGCTTTTCACCTGCCTGGGCAGTCCGGCCAAGCCGGTGGTCGACACCGCCGGGCCGCTGCGCCTGCAGCCCGGCGACCGGCTGCTGCTGTGCAGCGACGGGCTGTGGAGCGCACTGAGCGATGCCGTGATCTGCGAGCAGATGACGCGCCAGCCGCTGTCGGATGCGGTGCCCGAACTGGTCGAGCAGGCGCTGCGCAGCGCCGGGCCCAAGAGCGACAACGTCACCGTGCTGTGCGTCGAGTGGGAAGCCAGCGACAGCGCGGCCGCGACGGACGCGGTGTCCACCCGCAGCCTGGGCGACGAGGTCTTCGCCTCGACCATCCAGGCCAGCCTGCAGGGCGACGCGGCCGCCGACGAGATGGACGACGCCGAGATCGAGCGTTCGATCCGCGAAATCAACGAAGCCATCCAGCGCGCGTCGCAGCGCAAGAACTCCAACGCATCATGACTGCATTCGAGCGGACCGGCGCACGCCGTACCGATGCGCTGCGCGCGGTGACGCTGACGCGCGGCTACACCGTGCATGCCGAAGGTTCGGTACTGGTCGCCTTCGGTGCCACCCGGGTGCTGTGCACCGCCTCGGTGGAGGACAAGGTGCCGCCGCACAAGCGCGGCAGCGGCGAGGGCTGGGTCACCGCAGAGTACGGCATGCTGCCGCGCGCGACGCACACGCGCGGCGAGCGCGAGGCGGCCCGCGGCAAGCAAAGCGGGCGCACGCAGGAGATCCAGCGGCTGATCGGCCGCTCGCTGCGCAGCGTGTTCGACCTGGCGGCGCTGGGCGAACGCACGATCCACCTCGACTGCGACGTGCTGCAGGCCGATGGCGGCACGCGCACCGCGGCGATCACCGGTGCCTGGGTCGCCGCGCACGATGCGGTGAGCTGGCTGCTGCAGCAAGGGCGCATCGCGTCGTCGCCGATCACCGACGCGCTGGCCGCGGTGTCGGTGGGCATCGTGCAAGGTACGCCGCTGCTCGACCTGGACTACAACGAAGACAGCGCCTGCGACACTGACATGAACGTCGTCATGACCGGGGCCGGCGGCTTCGTCGAGGTGCAGGGCACGGCCGAAGGCGCGCCGTTCACGCGTACCGAGATGGATGCGCTGCTGGCGCTGGCGGCCAAGGGCATCGGCGAGCTGGTGGCCGCGCAACGCGCTGCACTGGGCTGAGAGCCTGTGAAGCACTTCGCCACGCCCGCTCGAGCACCCCAACTGGCGCCGCTCGTCGTTGCAAATGTTCGCCGCAGCCCGAGCGACGACTGTGCTTTGCGCCTAAACCGGCACCGTTTGGGGCACCCGCTCGGACGCGCCGGAAGTCTCCACAGACTCTGACCGCCCGGCGGCCTTCAGCGCCGCTTCGACCCGCCGAGCAGCCCGCCGAGCACGCCGCGGAAGATCTCGCGGCCCATCGCCGAGCCCATGCTGCGGATCGCCGACGACGCGGCCTTTTCCACCAGGCCCTCGCGCTTGCCGCCGCGCGGGCCGGTGCTGCCGAACAGCATGTCCTTGAGCTCGCCCATCACGCCGCCGTCGTCGGCCACAGCCCCGTCGCCAGCGGCCGACTTGCCTGGCGCGGTACTGATCTGACTGGCCGCATCGGTGGTGGCCACCGCGCGGCCCTTGAGCTTTTCGTAGGCCGATTCGCGGTCGACCGTCTTTTCATACACGCCGGCCACCAGCGAGCCTTGGATCAGCGCAGCGCGCTGCTCGGGCGTGATCGGCCCGATCTGGCTGCCCGGCGGCAGCACGAACACGCGTTCGGTGACGCTGGGCCGGCCCTTGGCATCGAGAAAGCTGATCAGGGCTTCGCCCACCGCGAGCTCGGTGATCGCGGCTTCCAGATCGATCTTCGGGTTCGGCCGCATCGTGCTTGCCGCGGCCTTGACCGCCTTCTGGTCGCGCGGCGTGAACGCGCGCAGCGCGTGCTGCACGCGGTTGCCCAACTGCGCGAGCACCGTGTCGGGGATGTCCAGCGGGTTCTGCGTCACGAAGTACACGCCCACGCCCTTGCTGCGCACCAGGCGCACGACGAGTTCGATGCGCTCGATCAGCGCCGCCGGCGCGTCCTTGAACAGCAGGTGCGCTTCGTCGAAGAAGAACACCAGCTTGGGCTTGTCCAGGTCGCCGACCTCGGGCAGCTGCTCGAACAGCTCGGACAGCATCCACAGCAAGAAGGTGGCGTACAGGCGCGGCGCGTTCATCAACTGGTCCGCGGCCAGGATGTTGATCACGCCTTTGCCATCGACGGTTTGCATGAAGTCGGCGATTTCCAGCATCGGCTCGCCGAAGAAACGGTCGCCGCCTTGTTCGCCGATCTGCAGCAGGCCGCGTTGAATGGCGCCGATGCTGGCCGAGCTGACGTTGCCGTACTCGGTCTTGTACTGCGCGGCGTTGTCGCCCACGTGCTGCAGCATCGCGCGCAGGTCCTTCAGGTCCAGCAGCAGCAGCCCGTTGTCGTCGGCGATCTTGAACACCATGTTCAGCACGCCGGCCTGCGTGTCGTTCAACCCCAGCATGCGCCCCAGCAGCAGCGGGCCCATGTCGGAGATGGTGGCGCGCACCGGGTGGCCCTGCGCCTTGGCGCCGTCGGCGAACACGTCCCACAGTGTGCACGGGCAGGCCAGCGGCTCGGGCACTTCGATGCCGCGCTCGGCCAGCACCGCCGCCATCTTCGGCGGGATGCTGCCGGTCTGGCTGATGCCGGTGAGGTCGCCCTTGACGTCGGCCATGAACACCGGCACGCCTTGTTTGCTGAAGTTCTCGGCCAGCGTTTGCAGGCTGATCGTCTTGCCGGTGCCGGTGGCGCCGGTGATCAGCCCGTGGCGGTTGGCCAGCGCGGGCAGCAAGAAGCATTCGATGTCGCCGTGGCGGGCGACGAGGATCGGATCGGCCATCGGCGCGGCTCCTGTCTTGAAGGTGGATGCAATGGGGCCGGGGGTGCCCCAAAAGTAGAATGGCAGTCTATCCAACTACCGTGCCGCGCCCGCTGCGCCGGGCCGCAGGAAAGCCCCTTCATGGCCGGACATTCCAAATGGGCCAACATCCAGCACCGCAAGGGCCGCCAGGAC
>CALBTN010000043.1 GCA_937967345.1 uncultured Rubrivivax sp.
GCGCGGCGCCGGGCGCAGCGCGTGCTCGAGCCAGTAGCAGCGCAGGTCCTGCACCGCGAAGCAGGCGCCATCGAGCAGCGCGTCGCGATCGAAGTCCTTGCCCGGCTGGCGCAGCGCCAGATCGGCGCCCAACTTCGCGGCATTGCGCTCGGTCAGCGCTTCGATGCAGTACAGGTAGGCGTCCAGCTCGCGCGCGGCAGCGCCGGTCTCGTTGGCCGGGAACCAGTCGGCGCCCAGATGGTCGACCACGTCGAGGAAGCCGCCGGCCCACAGCTCCCCGGTCAGCGGCCAGTCGGCGGCCTGTTCCGGCGTGAGCTTGCCTTCGGCGATCAAGATGTCGCGCTGGCTCGGGTCGAACTCGTCGATCAGCGGCAGGAAGTGCATCTGATCGGGTTCGTCGTACAGGCGCTGCGGATAGAGCTGGTCGGCGAGCACGTTCCAGCGCCGCATCAGGGTGTCCGTCGACGCGGCCAGGTCGTCGGGGTCGGCGATCGCACGCTCCCAGGCATCGCCGAACAGCAGTGGCATCCATTCGCCGGGCAGCACGGTGCGCGGCCCGACGATCAGCGCGGCCAGCGCGCCGTCCAGCCATTCGGTCGAGATGCCGGGGTCGAACCCGGCCAGGCGTTCACACAAGCGGTCGAGCGCATCGACCTCGGCTTCGGTGCTGTGTTTGGCGGCTTGCATGGGCAGCGGCAGGGCAGTGACGGCGGCCCGATGCTAGTGCGCCAGCGCGTCAGCGCGCGGCGCGCCCCTGCCTTGCGCGGCGTCACGGAACAGCGCACGCGCCGCTCCGCGCTTGCCGGATACTGCCGCCATGCAGACCTGGACCGCACGGCGCGCCGAGATGGTCGATCGCGACATCGCCGCACGCGGCGTGCGCGACGAGCGCGTGCTGCAGGCGATGCGCGCGGTGCCGCGCGAACGCTTCGTGCCCGAACATCGCCAGGACGAGGCCTGCGCCGACCACCCGCTGCCCATCGGCGGCGGCCAGACGATCTCGCAGCCCTACATCGTCGCGCTGATGAGCGAAGCGCTGCAGTTGTCGGGCGGCGAACGCGTGCTGGAGATCGGCACCGGCTCGGGCTACGCCGCCGCGGTGCTGTCGCGGCTGGCGCGCGAGGTGCACACGGTCGAGCGCATCGCCAGCTTGGCCGAGGCCGCGATGCGCACGCTCGCCGAGCTGCGGGCATTCAACGTCCAAGTGCACATCGGTGACGGCAGCCTGGGCTGGCCGGATGCCGCACCCTACGACGCGATCGCCGTCACCGCGGCTGGCCCGCGCATCCCCGCGGCGCTGCGTGCGCAGTTGGCGCCCGGCGGCCGGCTGGTGATGCCGGTGGGCCGCAGCCACGGCGCGCAGGAGCTGCTGCGGCTGACGCGCGCCAAGGGCGACGACGAAGAAGACCGCAGCGAGTCGCTGTGCGGCGTGGCCTTCGTGCCGCTGCTGGGCGCGCAGGGCTGGAACGGCGGCTGACGCGGGCTCGCGATCAGATCCACCAGCAGATGAACACCCGCTGGCGGCCCTACGACCCCATGCGACCCGAGCGTGAGACCGTATGGCAGCGCCGGCTCAACGGTTGTTGAACACCTCGTTGCCTATCGGCTTCAAGCCTTGCTGGGCCGAATAGCCCAGATAGCCACCCACCTTGAACAGGTCCTGCAGCGTGCGCAGCAGCGCGTAGTGGTTGTACGGCACGTCCGACACGGTGCCCGGCTTGATGAACGGCGACAACATCACCGCGCCGACACGGCCGCCGCCCGAGCGTTCGATGACGGTCTCGATGTCATAGGGATAACCGGTCAGCGCCTTGGGAAAGCTTTGCGTGATCGGGTAGCTCACGTTGGGCCCGGGCTGCTGGTTGCAGCAGGATTCACCACGAAAGACATAGGTCAGCTTCTGGCCGTCGGCCGAAAGCACCGGATCGTCGGGCGCGCCTTGGTCGAAGGTGACGACGAGCAGGCCGTCGCGCTTGAACGCGGGCGAGTCCTTGATCAACGGCACCCACTTCCGCAAGAACGCGTCGGCCGACACCAGGCCGCCCGGCTCGCCATTGCGGCAGGGCGTGTCGTGGCCGCCGTGGCACATGCCGGGGGTGATCCAGGTGAAGTTGGCGGTGGTGTCGATCGCCTTCAGGTCGTTCTCGAGCTGGTTCAAGTTGACGACGTTGGTGTCGCAAGCGGGCGTGTCGACGATCGAGTGGAAGAAGACGAAGGGGTTGTGCCGCGCCGCATACATGTCGCCGTTGGGCAGCGCCACCGACGGCGGGCGCGATGTCTGGGTGCGGTCGCGTGCGTTCAGCGTGGGGTTGCCGCAGGTCGCGCGTGCGCGCGTCGGGTCGTTGCCCAAGTCCTCCATGTAGCCCTTCCAGGTCAGGTTGACGGCCGCGAGCTGATCGGGAAGGGTCTTGATCGATGCCGGGTAGACGCAGCCGGTGCCGATCGCCTGGCCCATGTCGGCCATGCCGGTGAGCACCATGTCGCTGTAGATGCCGCAGCCCCAGGCGGTGTCCAGCGTGACCGACTGGCCGCTGAACAGCGCGATGTAGTTGCCGGTGCTGATGTGGGCGGTGCCGAAGTACTGGCGCAGCAACGCGCCCTCGCCGGCCAGCGTCTTCGACAGGTACGGCGCCTTCGAATCGGCGCCGAAGCTGGCGCTGTAGCTCTTGCTTTGCAGCATGATCACGAACACGTGCCTGATCGGCTGCGGCTCGGAAGAGTCGTTGTTGCAGCCACCCAGAAGCGCCGCGGCAAGCAACGCAACGGGCAGCGCGGCGCGGCGGCGCGAACGATCGGACATGATGGTCTCCTGCTTGTGGTTGAAGCTCGATTCTCGCGGGCCGGCCGCGGCCGTGGCGCCGGCCGGTCAGCGCCGCTTCATCAGCCCCAGCAGCGCGGCGAAGGGCAGCACCGAGCGCGGCAGGTACGGCACCCGCCACAGCCCGCCGTGGTTGGCGCCATCCACCAGCAACTGCAGCGGGTGCGCGAGTTCGACCTGGGGATGGGCGCTGGACTGCGGGTTGCGCAGGTCGTGCACCCACAACGCGGCCATCAGCGCGTTGGTGGTGTCAGGCTCGAAGACCTCGATGCCGAAGGTCTTGGCACCACGAAACCCCGCGGCCAGCACCGCGTTGCTGACCACCGACGCGGTGGCGGTGGACGGCGCGACGTTGATCGACGCGACCTGCCCGTCGGCCCGCGCGACCAGCGCGCGCCACTGCTGCAGCCGCTTGGCCAGTGCGTAGTTCGGCCCTTGCTCGATGATCAGCGCGTCGACGATGCCCCAGCGCGTGCCGTCATCGGCCTCGACCAGGGCCTCGATCTGCGGCACGAAGCTGCGCCCGCCGCTGCCGGTACGCACCCCGGCCTGCGCCAACCGCTTGAGCGCGCCGCGATCGTTCCACGCACGCTGCACGTCCTCGGCCAGCGCCTGCGGCACCGCGTACACGTCGCTTGGCGTGGCCATCCAGCCCAGCGTGCAGCGCGCATCGGCCGCGGCCAGCGCCACCGCGATCGCGTCCATCGCCAGCGACACGCGCACGTGCCTTTCGCCGTCGGCGTAGGCAATGGCCAGCAGGTCCAGCGGCACGCCCAGCGAGCGCAACCAGGCCGCGATCTGCGGCGCGTGCGTCAGCATGTCGCAGCCGGCGCGTTGCAGTGGGGTGGCCTGGGCGTCGTCGCCCGCGCCGCCGCCATCCGGCGCCGCCGAAACCAGCGGCGCGATCAACTGGCCGTTGCCGGCGAGTACGCGCTGCGCGATCTTGTTCCAGGCCGACGCCCGCGGCAGATCGACCGCGACGATGTTGGCGCGCCAAGACGCCAGCCAGGACAGCGGGCCGGCCTCGCTGCCCGCACCCAGCAGCAGCACGTGCCGGTCGGACAGGTCGAACCATTGCGGGTTGGTGCGCGCCAGATGCAGCGCCTGCGCATGCGAGTCCTCGATCACCCCGGCCGCCGCCCAAGCGTCGATGCGCCGGGCCAATGCGTCGCCATGCAGCATGCGGCCGCGGTACGGTACCTGCCAGCGCGCCGGTGCGGCATCGCCGCATCCGCGCAGGCGCAGGCTGCGCAGCGCAGCGGCCGGCGTGGCCATCGCTTCGCGCAGGCCCAGCGTGCGCCCGTCGCGCAGGTAGACCAGCTCGCTCCAGGCCGCATCCAGCCCGGCGCGGCACGACGCGATGACGGCCTGCGGCCGCGCCGCCTGCAACTCGACCAGGCGGCGCAGGTGCCGCGCATAAGCTTGCCGCCAATTGGCCTGCGCCAGGCAGCTGTCGGCGGCGGCGCCATCCAGCACGCGCAGCGCCGCGGCCAGCACCCGCCGCCCGGCTGCGCCGCTGCTGCGCTTGCCGGCGGCGTCCAGTGCGAACTGGATGCCTCGAGCTTCAGCGCGCGCGGACGCCATCGCCGCAGTCAGTGCCGTGGCGATCTGGGGCGCGGCAGCCCGCGCTGCACGCGCCGGTACAGGCTGTAGCCCTGCCAGGCGAAGGTGGCCCAGCGCAGCGCGCGGCGCGGACGCAGCACCACCAGGATCAAGGCGGCGGACAACGGCCACTGCGGGTGCTCCACCAGCCAGTGCACGCCGTCGCGCACGCGGTCGGCCACGCGCAGCGGCTGGCGCAGGCCCTGCACCTGCTGCGCCCAGTCCATGCGCAGCGCCGCGCTGCGCGAACGCAACTGCTCGCGCCGGTGCAGCAGCTCGTCGTGGGCGGCGTTCATGCGTCGTCGCCGCGGCTTGCGCCCAGCGCCGCGCGGTCGCGCTCGAGCTCGCCGCGCGTGGCGGCGAACATCGCGTCACCCTGGCGCAGCCGCCGCCGCGCCGCATGCAGCAGCAAGCCGCCACCCAGCACGCACAGCAGCGTCAGCACCGCCAGCGCCGGCAGGCGGTAGCCGTCCCACAGCAGCAGCAGCACGAAGCCGATCAACAGCACCAGGCCGACGGCCAGCAGCAGCAGCCCGAGCAACGCGCGCAGCAGCACGTCGATCAGCCGCAGCTTCTCCAGTGCCAGGTCGGCACCCAGCAACTCCAGCCGCACCTGGGCGATGTCGAGCCCGGTGTGCAGCAGCCGGCGCAGCGAATCGAACAACCCGCCGCGCGATGCGCTCACGCTGCCGCCTCCATTCAGTCTGGCCGCAGGCCTAGCGCCGCCCGATCAGCAAGCCGATGATCAGGCCGACGCCGGCGGCCGCGCCGATGGCCTTCCACGGGTGCTCGTGCACGTAGTCGTCAGCCGCGTGGCCGGCGGCCCGGGCGCGCGCCACCGCGCTGTCTTGCAGGTCCTGCAGCCGCTCCTTGGCCTGGCGCAGCCGCTCTTGCATGCGCACGCGCAACTCCACCGCGCCGGCGCTGGCCTGGTCGGCCGTGACACGAAGCACCTCCTCGGCGTCGCCGATGACGGTGCGCAGATCGGTCATCAGTTTTTCGCGGTGCGATGCGGTGAGTTCGCTCATGAAGCTGCTCCGGTGGTTGCAATGGGGTCGGCCCGGATGCTAGCAGCGTGCGCGCGCTCAGCCGCGTCCGACGAAGGGCATCTTGGTGGCCATCACGTTCATGAACAGCACGTTGGCCGACAGCGGCAGGTTGGCCATGTGCAGCACCGAGTCGGCGACATGGCGCACGTCCATGCGGTCCTCGACCTTGACGCTGCCGTCGGCCTGGGCGATGCCCTGCGCCATGCGCTCGGTCATGTCGGTGGCGGCGTTGCCGATGTCGATCTGGCCGACCGCGATGTCGTGCTGGCGCCCGTCCAGCGAGGCCGCGCGCGTCAGCCCGGTGATCGCGTGCTTGGTCGCGGTGTACGGCGCCGAGTTCGGCCGCGGCGCGTAGGCCGAGATCGAGCCGTTGTTGATGATGCGTCCGCCGCGCGGCGCTTGCGCCTTCATCAGCCGGAAGGCGTGCTGGATGCAATAGAACGCGCCGCTGAGGTTGGTGTCGACCACCGCGCGCCACTGCTCGGCCGTCAGATCCTCCAGCGGCAGCGGCGGCGCGCCGGTGCCGGCGTTGTTGAACAGCAAGTCGAGCCGGCCGAAGCGCTCGCGCACCGCGTCGAACAACGCAGCCACCGCCACCGGCTGCGCGATGTCGACACTCAGCGCCAACGCACGGCGGCCGATGTCGCCGAAGGGGTCGCCGGCCTCGGCGATCGCCGCCTGCAGCGGCGGCAGCCGACGCCCGGTGAACACCACCTGCCAGCCGTCGTGCAGCAGCCGGATGGCCGCGGCCTTGCCGATGCCGCTGCCGGCGCCAGTGACCAATGCGATGCGGTTGTGCGGCTGTGTCATGGGCGGATCGATTCCGAAGCAAGGTGGGGCGGACCAGGACCGGGCGCAGTTTGCCATCGCTGCCGGCACCGGCGCGCAACGGCCCGGCTACTTCGCGTGCTTGCGAAAATCAGGTTTGCGCTTTTCCTTCAGCGCCTTGACGCCTTCGCGCGATTCGTCGGTGTCGTAGTACAGCTTCAGCGCGAGCATGCCCATGCCGGCGATGCCGCCTTGGTGCGCGGTGTCCATGTTGAAGCTGCGTTTGGCGATCGCGATCGCGGTGGGGCTGCGTTCGCAGATCTGCTCGGCCCACTGCTGCACCGTGGCGTCGAGTTCAGCGTGCGGCACGCACAGGTTGGCCAGGCCCATCGCCACCGCCTCGGCGCCCGAGTAGCGCTTGTTCAGGTACCAGATCTCGCGCGCCTTCTTCTCGCCGACCACGCGCGCGAGGAAGGCGGTGCCATAGCCCGGGTCGACCGAGCCCATCGACGGGCCGACCTGGCCGAAGATCGCCTTGTCCGAGCAGATGGTCAGGTCGCAGATCGTGGCCAGCACGTTGCCGCCGCCGATCGCGTAGCCCTGCACCCGCGCGATCACCGGCTTGGGCACGTCGCGGATCGCGG
>CALBTN010000044.1 GCA_937967345.1 uncultured Rubrivivax sp.
GCTGCAGCAGCGGCATCCAGGTCACCGGCAGCCACAACCCGAAGGACTACAACGGCTTCAAGATGGTGCTGGCCGGGCGCGCGATCTACGGCGCCGACATCCAGGGGTTGCGCCGGCGCATCGAGGCCGAGGCCTACACCCAGGGCCAAGGGCGCAGCGCGGCGATGGACATCGCGGCCGAGTACCGCGCGCGCATCGCCGGCGACATCCGCCAGCACCGGCGCCTGAAGATCGTCGTCGACTGCGGCAACGGCATTCCCGGCGCCACCGCACCGGGCATCCTGCGCGCGCTGGGCAACACCGTGGTCGAGCTGTACAGCGAGGTCGACGGCAACTTCCCGAACCACCACCCCGACCCGAGCAAGCCCGAAAATCTGGCCGAGCTGATCCGCACGGTACGCCAGCACGGCGCCGAACTCGGGCTGGCCTTCGACGGTGATGGCGACCGGCTCGGCGTGGTCACGCGCGACGGCCAGATCATCTTTCCCGACCGCCAGTTGATGCTGTTCGCCGCCGACGCGCTGCAGCGCCAGCCCGGCGCGACCATCCTGTACGACGTCAAGTGCTCGATGCACATGGCGCCGGCGATCCGCCGCGCCGGCGGCGTGCCGCTGATGTGGATGACCGGGCACTCGCTGATGAAGGCCAAGCTCAAGGAAACCGGCGCCGCGCTGGCCGGCGAGATGAGCGGCCACATCTTCTTCGCCGAGCGCTGGTACGGCTTCGACGACGCCACCTACACCGCGGCGCGGCTGCTGGAGATCCTGTCGGCGCACAACGACCCGAGCGCGGTGCTGAACGCGCTGCCCACCAGCTACAGCACGCCCGAGCTGAACGTGCCCTGCGCCGAGGGCGAACACCACCGCGTCATCGACAAGCTGCGCGCGCAGGCGCGCTTCGACGGCGCCAGCGACGTCGTCACCATCGACGGGCTGCGCGCCGAATACGCCGACGGTTTCGGCCTGGTGCGCGCGTCCAACACCACGCCGGTGCTGGTGCTGCGCTTCGAAGGCCAGACCGAGGCGGCGCTGCAGCGCATCCAGGCGCAGTTCATGGCGGCGCTGCGCGCCGTCAAGCCCGACGCGCAGATCGCGACGGCGGCCCATTGAAAGCCGGGCTCGCGCGGGCGGCCTATTCGACGCTGCTGCGCGCGCTGACCCCGCTGTACCTGCTGCGGCTGTGGTGGCGCGGCCGGCGCGAGCCGCTGTACCGCCACGCGCTGGCCGAGCGGCTGGGCTTCGGCTATCGCCCCGCCGCCCCCGGCGCGCTGTGGCTGCACGCGGTGTCGCTGGGTGAGACGCGCGCCGCCAGCGCGCTGGTCGACGCGCTGCGGCGTCAGCGGCCCGGCTTGCGGCTGCTGCTGACCCACGGCACTGCCACCGGGCGCGCAGCCGGTGCCGCGCTGCTGCGCGACGGTGACGCGCAGTGTTGGCTGCCGTGGGACACGCCGGGTGCGGTGCGCCGCTTCCTGCAACACCAGCGGCCGGCGATCGGCGTGCTGATGGAAACCGAGATCTGGCCCAACCTGCTGCACGGCGCCCACGCTGCCGGCGTGCCGATGGTGCTGGCCAACGCCCGGTTGAGCGCCAAGAGCGCGCGGCGCGGCGCGCGTACCGCGGCGCTGATCCGCCCGGCGGCGCAGACGCTGCGCTGCGTGCTGGCGCAGACCGAAGACGACGCACAGCGGCTGCGCGGCTTTGCCGCGGCCGCTGTGGTGGTCTGCGGCAACCTGAAGTTCGACGTCGACCCCAAGCCGCAGCAACTGGCGCAGGGCAGGGCATGGCGCGAGCGGCTGCAGCGCCCGGTGGTGCTGACCGCGGCCACGCGCGAGGGCGAAGAGCTGCCGCTACTGCAGTGCTGGACCCGCTTGCCCGCGCCGCGCCCGCTGCTGCTGCTGGTGCCGCGCCATCCGCAGCGCTTCGACGAGGTGGCCGAGATCATCGCGGCGCAGGGGCTGCAATTGCGCCGGCGCAGCGAGTGGGCCGATCAACCCGGCGACGACGCGCTGCCCGCCGAGGTCTGGCTGGGCGACTCGATGGGCGAGATGCCGCTGTACTACGCGGCGGCCGACGTCGCGCTGCTGGGCGGCAGCTTCGCGCCGCTGGGCGGGCAGAACCTGATCGAGGCCGCAGCCTGCGGCTGTCCGCTGGTGATGGGCCCGCACACCTTCAATTTCGCCGAGGCCGCCGAGTTGTCGCTGGCGGCTGGCGCGTCGCAGCGCGCCGACAGCATCGAAGACGGTGTGGCCCGCGCGGTCGCGCTGGCGCACGATCCGGCGCGCGCCGAGTGGGCCGAACGTGCGCGGCAGTTTGCCGGGGCGCACCGCGGCGCAGCCGAGCGCATGGCGCGAGAGATCGTCGCGCTGCTGCCGCCGGGGTGAGCTCCGCGCCTCTGCGTTGAAGGCTGTTTGCGTCCGACCGCAAAGCGCCGCAAGTACGAACCGGTGGCCCGGTGGTGTAGCGTGAGCACGCATGAACCGGGTTCGCCGCGGCCCGCGCTGCACGGCGTGCTCAGCGGCGGGTGAACAGCAAGTCCCACACGCCGTGGCCGAGCTTCAGGCCGCGGGCCTCGAACTTGGTCAACGGCCGCCACGCCGGGCGCGGCGCGAAACTGGCGCTGGTGTTGACCAGTGCGGCTTCGCCCGACAGCACCTCGAGCATTTGCTGCGCGTAGGGTTGCCAGTCGGTGGCGCAGTGCAGGTAGCCACCCGGGGCCAGCCGCGATGCCAGCAGCGCGACCAGGCCCGGCTGGATCAGCCGGCGCTTGTGATGCCGCTTCTTGTGCCAAGGGTCGGGAAAGTACACATGCACGCCGGCCAGCGAGCCCGGTGCGAGCATGTGCTGCAGCACCTCGACCGCATCGTGCTGCACCAGCCGCAGGTTCGACAGGCCGAGTTCGCCGATGCGCTTGAGCAGCGCGCCCACGCCCGGTGCATGCACCTCGATGCCGATGAAATCGGTGCCGGGCAGCGCCGCCGCGATCTGCGCGGTGGCGTCCCCCATGCCGAAGCCGATCTCGACCACGGTGGGTGCGGCGCGGCCGAAGCTGGCCGGCAGATCGACAGGCTGTGCGCGGTAGGGCAGCACGAAGCGCGGGCCCAGCGTGTCCAGCGCGCGCTGCTGGCCAGGGCCGATCCGCCCGGCGCGCAGCACGTAGCTGCGGATCGGCGCGCGTGCTGACCCGTCAATCGAACGTGCCGGCTGCGGCGGCCCCACGGATGCAGGGGCGGCGCCAGGCGCGGCCGGTGGCGCGGAGGGTGGCGCGGAGGGTGGCGCGGAGGGTGGCGCCGGTGGGGCGCCCGCGGCTGCGCTCATCGCCTCAACGCGGCGCGGTGGCGGGCATGCCGCTCGGCAACTCGAACGCGCCGCTGGATTCGAAGCGCGTGCCGAAGCCGCCGCTGGCCAGCTTGCCGCGGGCGATGAAATCCAGCTTCGGGGTGCTGCCGCCGGCCATGCTCATCACCTGGCGCACGATGGCGAAGGCCGACACCGTGACCGGCACCGTGATCACGGTTTCACCAAAGCGCGGCACCTGGCCGCGCTCGTCGCTCACGCCGCTGGCGAAGTCCATGCCGCGCACTTCAAGCGTCAGCGCCACGCCGTCGAAGTCCACCGCGGCATCGTTCGGGTTTTGCACCCGCAGCTTGACGGCCATGCGCATTTCCATGCCCTGGCCGGGCAGCGGCTCGATGCCGGCGAGGCTGACACGCAGCGGGTCGGTACCCGGCAAGCCGGCGCAGCCGGCCAGCAGGACGCAGCACGACACGAACAACAGCAGCAGGCGGCGCATGAGGCGAGCGGTCAGCGGACAGGGAAGGCGGCGAGTGTAGCCGTGCGCCCGCGGCGCTACGCCGGCGCTCGTGAGCTGAAGGGCGCGGCACCAAGCCTGCCCGGCGCACCGCGCGGCCCAGGCTGCGATAGCCGCGCGATCAGCCGCCGCCCGAGTTGGCCATGATCAAGCGCACCGCCATGTACAGCCGGCGCGGGATGGTGTCGATCTGCACGTACTCGGCCTGGTCGCTGTGGTAGCCGAAGCCGGGCAGGCCCAGGCTTTCGATCACCGGCTTGCCCGACAGCGCGGCGTAGGCGGCGTCGGTGCCGCCGCCGGTGCGCGGCAGCACGGCCAGGTCGGCGCCGGTTTCCTTGTAGAACGCCACCGCCTGTTCGACCAGCTTGCGCCCACCGGCGTTGGCGTTGAAGGCCGGGCGGCCGCGCTCGGGCGCGATCGTGATCTGCGACTTGTCCAGCTTCTTCTTGCCCTGGATGCGCTGCTCGAGCGTGGCCAGCAGCGCGTCCAGATCCTCGACGCGGGCGTAGCGGATGTTGGCCTCCAAGCTGGCCTTGTCGGGCACGATGTTGGGCACATCGCCCGACTTGGACACGGTCCAGTTGAAGCGCAGATCGCGCGACTTGTCGTCCAGATCCATGGTGCGCAGCACGATGTCCGCCGCCTCCACCAGCGCGTTGACGCCAAGTTCGGGGTTGGCGCCGGAATGGGCCGCCACGCCCTTGACCGCGACCTTGTAGTACACGATGCCCGAGGTGCCCAGCATCAGCGATTCCTTGCCGGCCTGCGTGGGCTCGAAGGACAGCACCGCGTCGGACTGGGCCGCCAGCTGCTGGATCAGCGCGCGCGACCCGAAGGAGCCTCGCTCTTCGTCGGTGTTGAACATCACGATGAGCTCGCCCCACTGGTTGAAGCCGCTTGCCTTCAGCAATCGCAGCGCATGCAGGATCACCGCGATGCCGCCCTTGTCGTCGGCGATGCCGGGTCCGTAGGCGCGATTGCCTTCGACGCGATACGGCGCCTTGGCCAGCGTGCCCTTGACGTACACCGTGTCCATGTGCGCCATCAGCAGCAGCTTGCGCTTGCCGGTGCCGGGAATGCGCCCGACGATGTTCTCGCCGGCCACGCCGGCATCGGGCTTGTGACGCGTGACCGTGGCGCCCAGCGCACGCAGCTCGCGCTCCAAGAAGTCGGCCATCTGCGCCATGCCTTCGGCGTTGCCGGTGCCGGTTTCGATGTTGACCAGTTGCTCCAGCGTCTTCAGCGTGGCCGCCTGCTCGGCGGTGGCGGCGGCCAGCAGCGAGGTGTCAGGCGTACTGCGAGCGACCGGCGTGGCTGCAGCGCTGCTGTCGGCCGGGCTCGACGCGGCGGTCTGCGCTCCGCCGGCGGCCACGAACAGCGCCAGGACGGCGGCGACGGCGCCGCGCGGCGCGTGATGCTTGAATCTCATCTCGGTCTCCTTGGTGTTGTCGACGGCGCTCGTGCGCTGCCTTCAGCGCTGGATATCGCCCAGGCACAGGTACTTGATCTCGACATAGTCGTCGATGCCGTGGTGCGCGCCCTCGCGGCCCAGGCCGCTTTGTTTGACGCCGCCGAAGGGTACCTCGCTGGTCGAGATCAGGCCGGTGTTGATGCCGACCATGCCGTACTCCAGCGCCTCGCCGACGCGGAAGATGCGGCCGACGTCGCGCGTGTAGAAGTAGCTGGCCAGGCCGAACTCGGTGTCGTTGGCCAGCGCGATCGCCTGCGCTTCGGTGTCGAAGCGCATCACCGGCGCCACCGGGCCGAAGGTCTCCTCGCGTGCGCACAGCATCTCGGTGTTGACGCCGCTGAGCACGGTGGGCGCGTAGAAGCGCTGGCCGATGCGCTGGCCGCCGGCCACCACCTTGGCGCCCTTGGCCAGCGCGTCGGCGACATGCGCCTCGACCTTGGCCATCGCCTGGTCGTCGATCAGCGGGCCTTGGCTGACGCCGGCTTCGAAGCCGTTGCCGACCTTCATGGTCTGCACCTTCTCGGCCAGCTTGGCGACAAAGGCGTCGTAGATGCCGGCCTGCGCGTACAGCCGGTTCGCGCACACGCAGGTCTGGCCGGCGTTGCGGTACTTGGCGATCAGCGCGCCTTCGACCGCGCTGTCCAGGTCGGCATCGTCGAAGACGATGAACGGCGCGTTGCCGCCGAGTTCGAGGCTGAGCTTCTTGATGGTCGGCGCGCACTGGCGCATCAGGATGCGGCCGACCTCGGTGCTGCCGGTGAACGACAGGTGGCGCACCACGTCG
>CALBTN010000045.1 GCA_937967345.1 uncultured Rubrivivax sp.
ACCTGGGCGCGACGCAGTGCCTCGAGCGTGGTGGCCTGAATGCTGAAGTCCATAATCCGCACCCGCTGAAACGATGCGGCCCATGTTATTCGATAGCACGCTCCGACGAGACCTGGCACGCACCTTCGGCGCGACGCTGGTGGTGCTGCTGACCATCGTCATCACGATGCTGCTGGTGCGCACGCTGTCGCTGGCCGCCAGCGACCTGGTCGAGCCCAGGGACGTGGTGCTGGTGCTGGGCTACACCACGCTGGCGCAGCTGGCAACGATCCTGAGCCTGTCGGTGTTCGTGGCGATCGTGGCCACGCTCGGGCGCATGTACCGCGACAGCGAGATGGCGATCTGGTTCGCCAGCGGCATCGAGCTGGCGCGCTTCGTGCGGCCGGTGCTGCGCACCTTCTGGCCGGTGCTGGTGGTGATCTGCCTGCTGCTGGCCTTTGCCTGGCCCTGGGTCAACCGCAACAGCGCCGAGCTGCGCGACCGCTACGCGCAGCGCTCCGACCTGGCGCGCGTCGCCCCCGGCGTGTTCCAGAGCTCGTCCGACGGCCGGCGCGTGTTCTTCGTCGAGCGCGACCCGAACGACGACGTCGGCGTGCGCAACGTGTTCGCGCTGTCGAACCAGGGCGAGGTCGAAAGCGTGGTGTCGGCGCGCTCGGGGCGCATCGAGGTCGACGGCGACGACCGCTACGTGGTGCTCGAAGCCGGCCAGCGCAGCGACGTCAACGCCGCCACCGGCCAGACCACCCTGGCCGGTTTCGACAGCTACCGCGCGCTGGTCGACATCCGCGCGCTGCGCCGGGTGCAGGAGGCCCCGCCCAAGACCTTGCCCACCGCCGAGCTGGTGCGCAGCCCCACGCCGCGCAACCAGGGCGAGCTGGTGTGGCGCGTGGGCATGATGCTGGCCGCGGTGAACCTGTCGCTGCTGGCGATCGGGCTGTCGCACGTCGACATGCGCCGCCCGAGCAGCCTGAACCTGGTCGTCGCGCTGGTCGGCTCGCTCGCCTATTACAACTCGATCAACTTGACGCAAAGCTGGGTCGCCAACGGCCGCTTCGGTGTCGGCCCGGCGCTGCTGGTGCTGCACGGCGGCGTGTTCCTGACCGCGCTGGCGCTGCTGTGGTGGCGCGACCACGCGGCGGTGTGGCGCCAGCGCGCGGGCGCACGCGGCAGCGCGCGCAAGGCGGCGGCATGAGAACGGTGCGGCGCATGCTGTACCGCGACATCGTCGCGTCGGTGGTGTTCGTCGCGCTGGCCTTCCTGGCGCTGTCGTTCTTCATCGACTTCGTCGACGAGTTGCAAAAGATCGGCCGCCCAGGCTACGGGCTGCTGACGGCCATCCTCGGCTCGCTGCTCGAGCTGCCGGGCAACCTGTACGAGTTGCTGCCGATCGCGGTGCTGATCGGCACCATCTATACGCTGGCGCGGCTGGCGCAGACCTCGGAGTTCACCATCCTGCGCACCGGCGGGTTGAGCCCGGCGCGCGCGCTGCGGCTGCTGGCGCTGCTGGCGCTGGTGTTCAGCGCGCTGACCTTCGCGCTGGGCGACTACGTGGTGCCGTTCACCGAGCGCCAGACCGCGCTGCTCAAGGCCAAGCTCAGCGGCGGACGCAAGCTTGGCGCGACCGGCGCGTGGTTGAAGGAGCGGCGCGTCGACGAACACGGCGAGCGCCACTTCGCAGTCAACGTCTCGGCCATCGACGGACGCGGCACGCTGGTGGGCGTGCGCATCTTCGAGTTCGACGCCGCCGGGCACCACCTGTCGCGCATCAGCGCCAAGGAGGGCCGCGTCGGCAGCGACGGCGTGTGGCAACTCAGCGACGCGCAGCGCATTCGCTGGCCGGCCTCACTCACCGAGGCCTCGCCGCGGGTCGAGCACGAGACCTTCGCCACGCTGGCCTGGCCCAGCACGCTCAGCGCCGGCGTGGTCTCGGCCGCGGTGCTGCCGCTGAAGACCATGTCCACCGTCGAGCTGTGGCGCTACAGCCACCACCTGAGCGACCAGGAACAGGCAGCGCAGCGCTACGAGATCCAGTTCTGGAAGAAGGCGCTGTATCCGCTGGCCTGCCTGGTGTTGACCGCGCTGGCGCTGCCCTTTGCCTACCTGCACGCACGCGCCGGCGGCATCAGCCTGAAGGTGTTCGGCGGCATCATGCTGGGCATCGGCTTCGTGCTGCTGAACAACATTGCCGGCCACATCGGCCTGCTGCGCGGCTGGACGCCGTGGCTGGTGGCGGCCACGCCGAGCCTGGTCTTCATGCTGCTGTCGCTGGGCGCCTTCGCCTGGCTGGTGCGCTACCGCTGAGGCCGCGATGAGCACCGGCCTGATCCTGTACGCCCACGGCGCGCGCGACCCGCGCTGGGCCGCGCCGTTCGAGGCGGTCGCGGCGCGCATCCGCGCGCAGCGCCCTGAGCTGCCGCTGCGCCTGGCCTTTCTGGAGCTGATGCCGCCCGACCTGACCGAGGCGGCCGATGCGCTGTGCGCGGCCGGCTGCACCCGCGTCGACGTGCTGCCGATGTTCCTCGGCCCCGGCGCGCACCTGCGGCGCGACCTGCCTGCCCTGCTCGACGGCTTGCGTCAGCGCCACCCGGCGGTGGCCTGGCGGGCCCACGCCGCGATCGGCGAGCAGCCGGCGGTGATCGAGGCGATGGCGGCGGCTTCGCTGCAACTGCTGGACGGCGCCGCGCCCGGGGGCACGGCATGAACCTGCACCAGTTCCGTTTCGTGCAGGAGGCGGTGCGCCGCAACCTGAACCTGACCGAGACCGCCAAGGCGCTGTACACCTCGCAGCCGGGCATCAGCAAGGCGATCCTCGAGCTGGAAGAAGAACTCGGCATCGACATCTTCGCGCGCCACGGCAAGCGGCTGCGCCGCGTCACCGAGCCCGGGCTCGAGGTGCTCAAGTCGATCGACATCATCCTGCGCGAGGTCGCCAACCTGAAGCGCATCGGCGAGGAGTTCTCCAAGCAGGAGGCCGGCACGCTGTCGATCGCCACCACCCACACCCAGGCGCGCTACGTGCTGCCCGGCCCGGTGGCGCAGCTGCGCCAGCGCTACCCGAAGGTGCAGGTGGTGCTGCACCAGGGCACGCCCGAGCAGGTAGCGCGCATGCTGCTGGCCGAGACCGCCGACATCGGTCTGGCGACCGAGTCGCTGAGCGATTTCGACGAGCTGGTCACGCTGCCGTGCTACGAGTGGCAGCACGCGGTGGTCGTGCCGCGCGCGCATGCGCTGGCCGGCGTCGAGCGGCTGGCGCTGGAGCAGCTGGCCGGCGAGCCGCTGGTGACCTACCACCCCACCGTGTCGGGGCGCTCGCGCATCGACGCCGCCTTCGCCAAGGCGCGGCTGAAGCCGCAGGTGGCGCTCGAGGCGCTGGACTCCGACGTCATCAAGACCTACGTGCGCCTGGGCCTGGGCGTGGGCATCGTCGCCGAGATGGCGGTGCGCGACGACCCGGCCGACGGCGAGCTGGTGGCGCGCCCGGCGGGCCACCTGTTCGGCCTGAACGTGGCGCGCGTGGCGCTGCGCCGCGGCGCCTACCTGCGGCACTTTGTCTACACTTTTGCCGAACTGCTGTCCGACCGGCTGACGCGCACGCTGGTCGAGCGCGCGATGCGCGGCGGCGCCGGCGACGACTACCAACTCTGACGCACCTGACGCAAGCATGGCCGACCTCGCCCCTCGCACACCGCCGCTGCAAAGCCGCCTGCCGCAGGTCGGCACCACCATCTTCACGCTGATGTCGGCGCTGGCGCACGAGCACCGCGCGGTCAACCTCGGTCAGGGCTTCCCCGACTTCGACTGCGACCCGGCGCTGGTCGACCACGTGAGCGCGGCGATGCGCGAGGGCCTGAACCAGTATCCGCCGATGACCGGGGTGCCGCAGTTGCGCGAGGCGATCTCGGCCAAGGCGGCGGCGCTGTACGGCCACCGCTACGACCCGGCAAGCGAAGTCACCGTCACGGCAGGTGCCACCCAGGCCATCCTGACCGCGGTGCTGTGCTGCGTGCACCCGGGCGACGAGGTGATCGTGCTCGAGCCGTGCTACGACAGCTACGGCCCGAGCATCGAGCTGGCCGGCGGCACGGTGGTACGGGTGCCGCTTGCGGCCGGCAGCTTCGCGCCCGACTTCGCCGCGATTTCCGCCGCGATCTCGCCGCGCACCCGCGCGATCATGGTCAACTCGCCGCACAACCCCAGTGCCACGGTGTGGAGCGCGGCGCAGATGCGGCAGCTGGCCGAGCTGCTGGCGCCAACCGACATCGTGCTGATCAGCGACGAGGTCTACGAGCACATGGTCTACGACGGCGCGGCGCACGTCAGCGCGGCGTCGATGCCCGAGCTGGCGGCGCGCAGCTTCGTCATCTCGAGCTTCGGCAAGACCTACCACGTCACCGGCTGGAAGGTCGGCTATGTGCTGGCCCCGGCGGCGCTGAGTGCCGAATTCCGCAAGGTGCACCAGTTCAACGTCTTCACCGTCAACACGCCGATGCAGCACGGCCTGGCGCGCTACCTGGCCGAGCCGCGCCACCACCTCGAGCTGGCGGCGTTCTACCAGCGCAAGCGCGACCTGTTCCGCGAGGGCCTGGCGCAAACCCGGCTGCGCCTGCTGCCCAGCCAGGGCAGCTACTTCCAGTGCGTGGACTACAGCGCGGTCAGCCCGCTCGGCGAGGTGGCATTTTGCGAATGGCTGACGCGCGAGATCGGCGTTGCGGCGATTCCGCTGTCGGCCTTCTACGCCGACAACCGCGACCAGCACATCGCACGGCTGTGCTTCGCCAAGCGCGACGAGACGCTGCTCAGCGCGATCGAGCGTTTGCGCGGTCTGTGACGCCGGCGGTATCCCCGATGGCGCCGGTGGCGCCGGCCGGGGCACCAACGCCTTGCTCGTCCAGGCGGTCGAAGATCGACGTCACATCGTCGCCCGGCAGCACCAGCGGCAGCAGCAGATCCACCGCCTGCGCATCGTCCGGCCGGTCCGTGCGCGGCGCATGGTCGCGCGCCACCAGGTACAGCGCCAGCGCGTCGCGATAGGCCGGCAGCGGCAGCAACGGCTCGCCCGGTGCGGCCAGCAACAGCCGCTGCAGCGCGGCCAGCGCAGCGTGCGGCTCGCGCCATGCCTGCTGCAAGCGCGCCAGCACATCGGGAAAGTCCTGCAGCTCGCCGGTGCCGCGCGCGTTGGCCGGCACCGGTGCTGCGCGGCCATCGAAACACTCGCCGAAGCGCGCGCGCAGCCGCTCGCAAGCCTCACGGTCGCCGCGACGGCCCAGCAGCTCGAGCAACTGCAGGTATGGCAGCGGGCCGGTGGTTGGCGCGCTGGTGTTCAGCTGCGACAACAACCGCTCGGCCAGCGCCTGGTCGTCACCCAGCACCTCGAAGAACTCAACCTGCTGCATCAGGTCGATCAATTCGTCCATTGGCGCTGCGGCCGCGGCATCGTGTGCCATCGGTACCGCCTGCGGCGGTGGTGGCTGCGGGCGCGGCGCCAAGCGCTGCAAAGCGTTGGAAGGCGGCTGGCCGGCCGGCTGCGGCGTCGTGGCCGCATCGGCTGGCGGCCGCGGCACCAGCAGCCCGCGACGTGGCTGTCGCAGCGCACGCAGCCTCCAAGCCAGGCCCAGCCCCAGCAACATCGTGGCCAGCAGCCCCGCAAACAGCGTCGTTGGCAAGGCCGCGAAACTCTGGCTGCCGTTCAGGCGCGAGCGCAACTGTTCGGCCGCACCGCGCTGCGACGCTGCATCCTCGCCCGTGGCCTGCGGCGCCGTTGCCATCGGCTGCAGCGGCGACCCGGCCGCGTCTGCCATGGGGTCTGCGCCGGCCGCCACTGCGGCCAGGCCCGTCCAGGCCGGTGTCCTTTGCTGCGGGTCGGGCCACACCGGCGCGGCCGGTGCGGCGCCTGGATCGAGCGCACGAAGCGGCTCGGCCGGCCGCTCGGCAAGTGCCGTGGCCGAAGCCGCGGCCGCTGTGGCGCGCCGGGACGATGGCGCGGCGGCGGCAGCGCCGCCGGGTGCCGCCGCTGCCCTGGGCTGCGTTTCTGCGTCGGTTTCCCCGAAACTGAGGCCGGGCTGAAGGGCCGGGACCGCCTGTTTCAGGACACGCCGTGCCACCGTGGAAAGCGTGGCAGGCATGGGCGGCGCGGACGGCGCAACCTCCGCAAACAGCGTCGGCTGATGGATCAGCCGGTCGGCAGAAATAGCTCCCGTACCTGCTGGTCGGCTTCGAGTTCCCGCTGAAACGCGCTGATCTCCGGCTGGCTGGCGGCGAGGCGGGTGATGAGGGTGGCTCTGGCTTCCGTCATCGCTGCCGCCTGCTCTGCGATCCAGTCCGCGAT
>CALBTN010000046.1 GCA_937967345.1 uncultured Rubrivivax sp.
CGCTGCGCGACAGGTGCAGCCCGGCGTCGTCGAGCTTGACGATGCCGGCGACGAAGCCGTACACGCCCACCGTCATCAGCAGCGCAATGCCCACCAGCACCGCCACGCGGGTGCCGAAGGCGGCGGTGGCCACCGCACCCAGCGTGATCGCGATGATCTCGGCCGACAGCACGAAGTCGGTGCGGATCGCGCCCTTGATCTTGTCTTTCTCGAAGGCCACCGGGTCCAGCGCCAGGTCGGCCAGCTTGCGCGACACCTCGTCGTGCTGAACAGCGGGCGCCTCAGCGCGGTGCAAGAAGCGGTGCGCGAGCTTTTCCATGCCCTCGAAGCACAGGAAGGCGCCGCCGATCATCAGCAGCGGCGTCACCGCCCACGGCGCGAACGCACTGACGAGCAAGGCCAGCGGCACCAGGATCGCCTTGTTCCACAGCGAGCCCTTGGCCACCGCCCACACCACCGGCAGCTCGCGCTGCGGCGACACGCCGGTGACTTGCTGCGCGTTCAGCGCCAGGTCGTCGCCGAGCACGCCGGCGGTCTTCTTGGTCGCGACCTTGGTCAGCGAGGCGACATCGTCCAGCACGCTGGCGATGTCGTCGATGAGGGCGAGCAAGCTGGCGCCGGCCATGCTCGGGGCTCTCAACCGCGCCGCGCGGCGATGTAGCGTCGCTGCATCGCCTGCGTCTCGGGATCGCGCATCGCGGCGAGCAGCGCATCGGCATCGACCTCGCTGCCGGCGCCGCTGCACAGGCTTTCGGCTGCCGCGGCGAAGCGCCGCTTGCTGCTGCGCAGCGCCTGCAGCGGCAGCTGCGCCAGCCGCTGCGCCCAGGCCGCGGCCTGCGCTTGCAGCTCGGCCGCCGGCACGACGCGGTTGACGAAGCGCCAGGACAGCGCCTGGGCCGCATCGAAGCGGTTGCAGTCCAGCACCAGCTCCATCGCCACCGCCGGCCCGAGCAGGCGGATCAGCCGCGGCACGCCGCCCCAGGCCAGCGGGATGCCGATGCGCATCTCGGGGATCGAGAACTGCGCGTCGCCGGCGGCGATGCGCAGATCGCAGATGCCCGCCAGCAGCAGCCCGCCGCCGACGCAATGGCCGTTCACCGCGGCCAGAGTGATCGCCGGAATCGATTCGAAGGCCTCGACCATGCGCCGGCCGAGGTCGGCGCTGTCGTGGTCCAGATCGACGCCCGCGGCGCGCATCGCGTCCAGGTCGAAGCCGGCGCAAAACGCGCGGCCGGCACCACCGAGCACCAGCACGCGCAGCTCGGGCTGGTCCGCCAGCCAGCGGCTGGCCGCGATCAACTCGCGCAGCAGCGCCGGCGACAGCGCGTTCAAGTGCTTCGGCCGATTCAGCGTGAGGCGGCCGATGCCGCCTTGGACTTGCAGTTGCAGCGATTCGAAGCGCGGCGGAGCAGGGGCGTTGGCGTGCGTGGGCTCTGCGATCATCGCGGGGATGATATGCGCCAGCCTCTGGTGCGCCAGCCTCTGGTGCGCCGGCCTCGACCGCGCCGGGCGTGTGCACCCATGGAACAGCACGATGTCGTGATCGTCGGTGGCGCCGCGGTGGGCAGCGCCGCGGCGTACTTCCTGGCCGCCGCGCCGCAGTTCAGCGGCAGCGTGCTGGTGCTCGAGCGCGACCCGAGCTACCAGGCCTGCGCCACCACACGCTCGGTGGCCTCGGTGCGCCACCAGTTCTCCACGCCGGAGAACATCCGCATGTCGATGTTCGGCAGCGAGTTCATCGCCGCGGCCGGCACGCTGCTGCAAGCCGGCGCCGACGCACCCGACCTGGGCTGGCGCGAGGGCGGCTACCTGTTCCTGGCGAGCAGGGCCGGCCTGGGCGTGCTGCAGCACAACCACCGCACCCAGCGCGCGCTGGGCGTGCAGGCGCAACTGCTGCAACCGCACCAGCTGCACGCGCGCTTTGCCTGGCTGCGCGTGCACGACCTGGCCGCCGGCTCGCTCGGCCTGGCCGGCGAAGGCTGGCTCGACGCCTACAGCCTGCTGATGGCGCTGCGGCGCAAGGCGATCGCGCTGGGCGTTCGTTATCGCCAAGGGTGCGTCGTGCGCGCGCTGCGCCAAGGCTCGAGGCTGCAGGGCGTGGAGCTGGACGACGGCACGCGCATCGGCTGCGGCGTGGTGATCAACGCCGCCGGCACCGGCGCCGCGGCGCTGGCGCGCAGCGCCGGCATCGAGTTGCCGGTGCAAGCGCGCAAGCGCTGCGTGTTCCACGTGCGCAGCCCGGCGCGCACCCCGGGCTGCGGGCTGGTGATCGACCCCAGCGGCGTGTACTTCCGTCCCGAAGGCGACGGCTGGCTGTGCGGCGTCGCGCCGCCCGAAGACGAAGACCCGCCTTGCGACGACTTCGAGGTCACGCACAGCCTGTTCGACGACATCATCTGGCCGACGCTGGCCGCGCGCGTCGAGGGCTTCGAAGCGCTGCGCGTGACGCGCGCCTGGGCCGGGCACTACGACCTGAACCTGCTGGACCACAACATGATCCTGGGCGCGCACCCCGAGGTCGACAACCTGCTGTTCGCCAACGGCTTCAGCGGCCACGGGCTGCAGCACGCGCCGGCGGTCGGCCGCGCGTTGAGCGAGCTGGTGCTGCACGGCGGGTTTCGCACGCTGGACCTGTCGCGGCTGGGCTGGGCGCGCGTGCTCGCGAACCAGCCGCTGCACGAACTGAACGTCGTCTGAG
>CALBTN010000047.1 GCA_937967345.1 uncultured Rubrivivax sp.
AGCCGGCGGCCGGCGACCTGGTGCAGCGCGTGGTGGCCAGCGGTGCGGCGCAGATCTCGGGCCTGCTCGGCAGCGCCGACGGCAGCCTGCACAGCACCTTCATCGCGGTGCCGGTGCTGCACGAAGACCAGGTCGAACGGGTGCTGCTGGTCGGCGTGTCGGCGGCCCATTGGCTGGAGTTCCTGCGCCGCTTTCCGATCGCGCGCGACGCCACGCTCACGCTCAGCGACCCGTCGGGCCAGATCATCGCGCGTACGCTGAACCACGAGCGCTGGGTCGGCAAGCCGGCGCGCGCGCAGTTCTGGGCGCAGGCGCTGAAGCAACCCGAGGGCGCGCTGGTCACCACCGGGCTGGAAGGTCAACCCTTCCATGCCGCCTTCAGCCGGCTCGACAGCGTGGACTGGACCCTGTCCACCGGTGTGCCCACGACCGACATCGAAGCACCGGTGCTGCGCCCGGCGCTGCTCGTCGGGCTTGGCGTGCTGCTGGCCGCCATGCTGGCCACGACGCTGGCGGTGCTGCTGGGGCGGCGCATCGCGCGCGCGTTCGCTGCGCTATCGCGAATGCTGCCGATGAGCGAGCCGCAGCGCGAGCAGGCGGCGCAGCAGCCGCTGCCGATCAGCGAGGCCAACGAGTTGCGGCGCCGGCTGGACGAAACGCTGCACGCCAAGGCGCGCGCGTTGCAGCAGGCGCAAGCCGCGCGGGCGCAGGCCGAACAGCTGGCCGACGCGCGGGATCGCTTCGTCAACGTGCTCGCGCACGAGCTGCGCAACCCGCTCAGCGCGATGGCCGCGTCGGTGGGGCTGCTGGAGTCGCCGCAGGCCACGCCGCACGACCAGCTGCAGGCGCGTCAGGTGCTGCGCCGCCAGGTCGACATGGCCGCGCGGCTGGTCGACGACCTGCTCGACAGCGCCCGCATCGACGCCGGCGCGATCGAGCTGCAACTCGGCGACGTCGACCTGGCGGTGGTGGCGGGCGATGCGGCGCGGGCGGTCGCGCAGGCCTGCCAAGGTCGCGGCATCGAGCTGTCGTTGCAGCTGGAGCCGCTGCGCGTGCGTGGCGATGCGGCACGGCTGGAGCAGGTGGTGGCCAACTTGCTGCACAACGCGGCCAAGTTCAGCCGCAGTGGCGGCCACATCACGGTCGAGTTGTGCCGCGGCGCCGATGGCATGGCGTTGCTTCGCGTCACCGACGACGGCGTCGGCATCCCGGCCGAGCTGCTGTCGCAGGTGTTCCAGGCCCGGGTGCAGGCGCAACCGGCGGGCGACCGCACGCGCGGCGGGCTCGGGCTCGGGCTGCATCTGGTGCAGCGCCTGGTCGGCCTGCACGGCGGCAGCGTCAGCGCGCACAGCGGTGGCGACGGCCAGGGTGCGTGCTTCGAGGTGCGGCTGCCCTTGCGCGCGGGCTCACCGGTCGCGGCGGCGCCGGACCCGGCGGCACCGGCCTTGCCGCAGCTGCGCGTCGTGGTGGTCGAGGACAACGTCGATGCCGGCCAGGCGGTGGCGCGGCTGCTGCGCAGCGCCGGCCACGAGGTGCTCGTCGCCCATCGCGGCGATGACGGTCTTGCGCTGCTGCGCCTGGAGCCCAGCGATGTCGCGCTGATCGACCTCGAACTGCCTGGATTGAACGGCTACGAGGTGGCAAGCGGTGTGCGCGCGCGGCCCGGCGCCGCCGCGCACGCGGTGCTGCTGGCGTGGTCGGCCCTGGCCGACAAGGCCACGCGCGACATGGCGCGGGCCGCCGGCTTCGACGGCTTGCTGCAAAAGCCCTTCGACGCCAGATGCTTCGCCGACGAGCTGTACCGGCGCGGCATCGGCCAGCCGCCGCGGCACGGCGAGCAGTCCGCCGGCGCTACCGCCTGACGGCCGCGCCCGCGTGCGCCGAACTCAACGGCGCGAGCGGCCCATCGACAGCAGGTAGCCGATCGCGGCGCCGATCGCCGCGGCAATCAGCACCGACTTCAACGGCTCCTCGCGGATGTGCACGACGGTGGTGTCGGTCATGTGGCGCGCATGCTCTCGCACCTGATGGCCACGCTCGCGCATCGCATGCATGCCGCGCCGGGCGAAGTGGTCGGCGCTGTCGGCCAGCCGGCCGGCGCCATCGGCCATGCGATCGACCGCGCGATGCGCGGCCTGCTGGCCCGAGCGGATCTTCTCGTCGTAACGGCGCGAATGGATGTCGGTGCTGGGTGCCAAGTTGTTGTTGCCGTCGGTGTCCATGCGGGATCCTTCCTTGATCGCGGTGTCGGGTTGATGAACTCTTGCGGGGCCGTAGGGTAGCGCAGCATGGCCGGCCTGCGGCTGGATTGCCGCCCGATTGCCGCTGGCTGCGCGCTGGTCTTTGCGGTGGCCGCGCACGCCCACCCCGGCAGCAGCGCGTGCGCGTGCTGGTAGAGTGCGCCGCCCATGGACGCGATCGCCTCTCTTGCCGACTTCGTGCTGCACGTCGACTCGCACCTGGCCGAGTTCGTCGCGCTGTACGGCGCCTGGGTCTACGCGCTGCTGTTCGCCGTGATCTTCGTCGAGACCGGGGTCGTGGTGATGCCGTTCTTGCCGGGGGATTCGCTGCTGTTCGTGGTCGGCGCGCTGTGCGGCCTGGGGCTGATGCAGCTGGGCATCGTGCTGCCGCTGCTGGTGGCAGCCGCGGTCGCCGGCGACCAGCTCAACTACAGCATCGGGCGCGCCGTAGGGTCGAAGGTGTGGCAGTGGGAGCACTCGCGCTGGTTCAACAGGCGCGCGTTCCAGCAGGCGCACGACTTCTACGAGAAGTACGGCGGCATCACCATCATGCTGGCGCGCTTCCTGCCGTTCATCCGCACCTTCGTGCCCTTCGTCGCCGGCGTGGCCGAGATGGGGCGGCGCAAGTTCACGCTGTACAACGTGGCCGGCGCGCTGGTGTGGGTGCTCGGCCTGGTGACCATCGGCTACCTGTTCGGCAACCTGCCGTGGGTCAAGGCCAACATGAGCTTGATCATCTGGGCGATGATCATCGTGCCCGGGCTGGTGGCGCTGGCCGGCGCTTGGCGCGCGCGGCGCAAGGGCATGCAGCCGGCCGGTTGATCGCGGCGCGGCGGCGGTACCGCACAGCGCCGCGCCTGGCGCTACAGCCAGTCGTTCAGCGTCACGCCGACGCCGAAGGTGGTCTGGTTCCAGTTGTAGTCGATCAGCGTCTCGCCGTAGCCGCTGAAGACCTTGACGTAGCCGCGCAACGGGCCGAGCAGCGGCTGGGTGGTCCAGGTCAGCTGGCCGGCGCCCTTGCCGGTGCTGGGGTTGCCGCGGATCGTCGCGCTGAAGCTCTGGTCGCGCCACTTGTAGATCGCCGACAGGTCGCCCCAGCCGTAGTAGTCGGAGATCGTCGGGTTGTCGTCGGAGTCGTCGCTCTCGGAGATGCGCCACCACAGCCGGCCCATCAAGGCGAAGTTGCCATGCTCGACGCCGGCCCCGGCGATGATGCGGTTCCAGCTGCGCGAAATCTGGTCGGTGCGGCCGTTGGACTGGTGGTTGAAGGCCAGCGTGAACAGGTTCACCTGCGCATCGCCCAGGCGCAGACCGGGCTTGTAGCCCAGGATCAGCTCGGGCATGTAGTTGGTCTCGCGAAACGGCCGCGACGCGTTGCCCGAGTCGTTGTACAGCTGCCATTGGCTTTGCTGCGTGTACGCGGCCCACACGCCCAAGCGGCGGTCGTCGGTGGTCCACAGCCTGAACTTGAAACTCAGCTGGAACGCCGCCTCGGTGCTGTCGAGCTCGGTGCCGGGCTTGATCACATTGCCGATCAGCGGGTCGAAGGGCGCGGTGTTCAGGTCGGTGGTGTAGCGGCCGAACAGGAAATAGTTCGGTGCGTACAGCGAGACGTTGTAGCGCGCGCTGGACGGATCGAAAGCCCAGGCCTTGTCGAACATCGAACCACCGTCCGGCGTGCCCGGCGTCGTCACCGTCGCGGGTGCGGCCTCGGCCGGCGCGGGGGCGGCGCTGGCCTTGGGCGCGGCGG
>CALBTN010000048.1 GCA_937967345.1 uncultured Rubrivivax sp.
GGCGACTTCATCACGCGCAACTGGGAGGCGATCCGCCTGGTGCGCAAGCCGGTGGTCGCTGCCGTCAACGGCTTCGCGCTGGGCGGCGGCTGCGAGCTGATGATGATGTGCGACATCGTCGTTGCCGCCGACACCGCCAAGTTCGGCCAGCCCGAGATCAAGCTGGGCATCATTCCCGGTGCCGGCGGCACGCAGCGGCTGCCGCGCGCGGTGGGCAAGGCCAAGGCGATGGACCTGGTGCTGACCGCGCGGCTGATGGACGCGGCCGAAGCCGAGCGCTCAGGGCTGGTGTCGCGCGTGGTGGCCGCCGACAAGGTGCTGGACGAGGCGCTGGCCATCGGCCAGACGATCTGCGGCTTCAGCGAGCCCAGCGTGATGATGGCCAAGGAGTGCGTGAACCACGCCTACGACGGCACGCTGGCCGACGGCATGATCTACGAGCGCCGGCTGTTCCACTCGTTGTTCGCCACCGACGATCAGAAGGAAGGCATGGCCGCCTTCGTTGCCAAGCGCAAGCCGCAGTTCACGCACCGCTAGCGCAAGTTCGCGGCCGCGCCGTGGCCGCCGCTGCGCTGGCGGCGGCCAGCAGGGTCATGGCAGCCGCGTGAGCACCGGCACCCCGGCATCGCGCAGGCACTGCGCGGTCACGCTGCCGGTGAGCACGCCGCGCAGGCCGGTGCGCCCGTGGGTGGTCATGGCCAGCATCGCATGACCCAGGCTGCGCACGAACTCGGGGATCGCGTGCTTCGGGTCGCCGTGCAGCACCTCCCAGCCGGTGGCCGCGCCGTAGCGGTCGGTGATGTCGCGTGCGCGCGCGCGCACGTAGTTGGATTCCTGCACGTCGCCCGAGGCCACGAGCGGGTCGCTGTGCGCCGGCGGCGTGATCACCGAGACCACGATCAGTTTGGCGCCGAGCCATTTCGCCAGCTCGGCGGCCGGGGCGATGATGGTTTCGGACAGCTCGCTGCCGTCCAGCGGCAGCACCACGTGCTCGATCCTGGACGGCGCGGCCGGGCCCCCCAACTGCGGGCGAAACATCACCAGCGGCTCGCCCAGTTCGCGCAGCACCTGCAGTGCCACGCCGCCGAACACCGCCTTGGCAATGCCGCTGTGGCCGTGCGAACACATCGCCACCAGCGTGCCCGGCACGCGGTGGGCTTCGGCGCCGATCGCCGCGGCGACGCCGGCCGCACCGGCCAGCACGCACAGCGCCTGCGCCTGATGCGGCGCCGCCAGCGCCTGCACGTACGCGGTGGCGGCGGCCTGATCATCGGCGCGGTCGACGACGCGCAGCAAGGCCAGTTCGGTTTCGGTGGCCTGCGCCACCTCGAAGGCGGGGCCGATCAGCTGCTCGGAAAAGCCGGAGCCGTCGACCGTGACCAGGATGCGCGTGTACATGTGGGCTGCCCTTTGCTCGAGCGTGTGACCGTGGGACGCTGCGCGAAGATCATAGGCTGGCCAGGCCGCGCCGTGATCGGCCTGGCCAGCCCGCGCGCCTTGCGCGCGCGGGCTGGCCTGCGCTGGATCAAGCTTGGCGGCGCTGCGGCCGGCGCGTGCGCCGGCCGTGCCGTCTGTGCCGCCGCAGGGTCAGGCCAGGCGCGTGAACACCGGCACCCCGGCATCGCGCAGGCACTGTGCGGTCACGCTGCCGGTGAGCACGCTGCGCAGGCCGGTGCGCCCGTGCGTGGCCATCGCCAGCATCGCGTTGCCCTGGCTGCGCACGAACTCGGGGATCGCCTGCTTCGGGTCGCCGTGCAGCACCTCCCAGGTCACATCGACGCCGTAGCGATCGGTGATCTCGTGCGCGCGGCTGCGCACGTAGCTCGACTCCTGCACGTCGCCCGACGCGATGCTGGCATCGAGCTGCGGCGACGGCTCGATCACCGACACCACGATCAGCTTGGCGCGCAGCCACTTCGCCAGCGCCGCCGCCTGCGGCACGATGGCTTCGGATGTCGGGCTGCCGTCCAGCGGCAGCACCACGCTGGCCACCTCCGACAGCGCGGGCGGGCGGTCGGGGTGCGGCCGGAACACCACCGCCGGCTCGCCCAGCTCGCGCAGCACCTTCAGCGCGACGCTGCCGAACAGCACGTGCATCGCGCCGCTGTGGCCTTGCGAGCAGATGGCCACCAGCGTGCCGGGCACGCGCTTGGCCTCGTCGCGGATCGCCGCGGCGACACCGCCGTCGCCGGCGCGCACGCACACGGCCTGCGCGCCAACGGGCGCGGCCTGCGCCTGCAGGTATTCGGCCGCCTTGTCCTGGGCATCGTCGCGGTCCACGACGCGCAGCAACGCCAGCGTGGCGCCGCCGGCCTTTGCGACTTTCGCCGCCGGTGCGATCAGCTGTTCGGCGAACAAGGAGCCGTCAAGGGGAACGAGGATTCGTGTGTACATGGTGGGGCCTCGAAGAAACAAGTGCTGGGATCATCGGGAACGGCACATGATAGGCGCGGCGCGGGTCGCGCAGACCTGGACCGCGCTGCAAGCGAAAGCCGTGTTCGGCCGGGTTCAGCCGTCGCGCCGGCGCAGCAGCCGCGCGTGCATCGGGCGCACGAATGCCGCGCCGCCGCTGCTCATGTGCGGCTCGAAACGCGCACGCACCTCGGCGCGCAGCGCCGCATCGAGCCGGCGCTCGGCGAAGCTGACATCGACCATGCGGCGCTCGAAATCGGCGTAGTCGGCAAAGCGCACCGGGGTGACGAAATGCCGCTCGAGCACCGCCTCCCAGCCGCCGCCGGCGATGGCGCGGTCCAGCGCCGCCTGCGCCGCCGCGCGCACCGTGCCCTCGTCGTTGAACAGCCGCACGATCTCGTTGAGCGCACCGGCATACACCGGCTCCGACACGACCAGCAGCCCCTGCGCGCGCAGCACGCGCCGCGCTTCGGCCAGCGCCGCGTCCATCGCCGGCAGCGGCACGTGGTGCAGCGACTTGAGCATCAGCGCGGCGTCGAAGCTTGCCTCGGCAAAAGGCACGGCCTGCGCCGGCGCGGCGACGAAGCTCAGGCCTGGCTGCGGTGCGGCCAGGTTCTTCGCGTGCTGGGTGGCGTCGACCTCGAGCCCGGTGACGCGGCAGCCCGGGTAGCGCTGCAGCAGCGCACGCGCCAGCCGCGCGTTGCCGCAGCCGAGCTCGACGATGTCCAGCCCGCGTTGCAGCGGCAGCAGTTCGGCCAGCAGTTCGAGTTCGTCGTCGACGCGGCGCGGGGGTTCAGGGGTCGAGGTGTTCATGGTGTGGTGGCGGGCATCGCGGCCCGGTCAAAGCGTGCGCAGGCGCTGCTGCAGCGACGCGGCGCTGAGCATGCCGAAATGGCGTTCGACGATGCGCCCGCGCGCGTCGACGAACAGCGTGGTGGGCAGCCCGGTGGAGCCGATCGCCGGGCCCAGGCGCGATCCGCGGTCGAGCCACACGCGCTCGAGCACGAAGGGCTGCGCGGCCAGAAAGCGCTGCACCGTGGCTTCGTCCTCGCCCTGGTTGACGAACAGGAAGCGCACGCCGGGCGCGCGCGCCTGGGCCGCGGCGAAGGCCGGCAGCTCGGCGCGGCAGGGTGCGCACCAGCTGGCCCACAGGTTGATCACCGCCGGCTGGCCCTGGACCAGCGTGTGCACGCCGGTGCTGCGCCCGCCGCTGTCTTGCAGCGCCAGATCGGGCAGCTCGGGTTGCCGGTGCACGCCCAGCAGGGTCGACGCCAGCGACCAGAAGACACTGGCGGCCAGCGCCGCGATGCCCAGCGCGCGGCGCAGCGGCGGCGTGCGCCAGGCGGTCCAGCCAAGCAACGCCAGCGCTGCCGTGGCGCCGGCCCACGGTGACCAGCCGCCGTCGCGCAGATCGAGCACGCTCCACGGTGCCGCCAGGTAGGCGTCGGCCGCGCCGACGACGAACACCGCGCGCGCCACCGCAAAGCCGGTCAGCGCCGCCCACCACAGCGCATCGGCCGCGGCGCGCGCGCGCGCACCGGCCAGCCGCGACGCCAGCGCCTGCGCCAGCAGCAGCGCGCCCAGCCACAGCAGCGGGCCGGTCGGAAAGGCCAGGGGGCCCAGTTGCAGCGCGGCCATGCTGCGGGTTCAGTCGTGCGGTGAGGCGTGCAGCCGGGCGTGGATGCGCTGCGTGGTGCGCCACACGGCCCACAGCACCAGCGGGATCAGCACACCGGCGGCGATTTCGGGGTTGATCGGCAGCCCGGCTGCCTTGGCCGCCTTGGCGCCGTACAGCAGCAGGCTGACCACGTAGTACGAGATCGCGGCGATGGACAGGCCTTCGACCGTGCTTTGCAGCCGCAGCTGCAGCTGCTGCCCGCGCGACAGCTTGGCCAGCAGCTGCTCGCTGCGCGCCTCGGTGGCGATGTCCACGCGCGTGCGCAGCAGCGCGCTGGTGCGCTCGACGCGCTGCGACAGCGACGCCAGCCGGCGCTCGCTGGCGGCCACGGTGGCGATCGCCGGGTGCATGCGCCGCTGCAGGAACACGCCCAGCATCTGCACGCCGGGGATCGCGGCCTCGCGCAGCTCGGCCACGCGCTGCGCGACCAGGCTGTCGTAGGCGCGGGTGGCGGCGAAGCGGTAGTCGTGCGCGGCGGTGGCGCGCTCGAGCCGCGCGGCCAGCGCGATCAGCTGCGCCAGCAGCTGCTGGTCGGGCGTCTGCGCGGCTTCGAGCTGCGCGGTCAGCGCCGCCAACGTGGCTTCGGCCTCGTTGAGCTCGGGCGCCAGCGCCTTGGCCGCCGGCAGGCCGCGCAGCGCCATCAGCCGGTAGGTTTCCAGGTCGAGCAGCCGCTGCACGATGCGCCCGGCGCGCAGCTCGGTGGTCGCCTGCGGTGCGACCACCAGCATGTGCTCGAAGCCGTCGGCGCGCAGCGCAAAGTCGGTCGCCACCAGCGAGTGGTGATCGCCGCGCTCGCTGCGGCCGGTGAGCGATGCGGCGACCGAGTCGCTGCCCAGCCAGCGCTGCGCCAGCTCGACCAGCGCCGGCGGGTCGTCGAGCACGCCATGCACCAGCGCCAGCTTGACCGCGGCCACCGTGCGCCCGGGGATCGCGCGCAGCCAGGCGTTGTCGACGGCCAGCGCATCGAGCCGGGCTGTCGCGCCGCCGGCCAGGCCGGCGCTTTCGGCAAGCGGCTGCACCAGCGCGTAGCGCGTGAACTCGGTGTGGCGCTCCCACTTCAGCACGGCCCCGCCCAAGCGCAGCAGCTTGAAGTTGCCGGCCAGGTCGTCGACGCCGAGCCCGTGCTGGCCCGGCAGGCGGCGCAGGTGCGCGCACTCCTGGTCGCGGCCGATGCCATGGTTGAGCACCGCCACGTGCACCACCAGCGCCGGCAGCCGGATGCGCACCGGCGGGCGCGCATGCACCTCGTCGTGCAGCGCGGCGCGCAGCGCATCGTCCGGCGGCAGCGCGGTGCGGGCGGCCCCCGGCACGGCCGG
>CALBTN010000049.1 GCA_937967345.1 uncultured Rubrivivax sp.
GCACACGCGCGACTGGCTGGTGCAGGGGCTGGACAGCGCGGCGCGCCTGCCGTGGGCGCCGGCGGCGGTGCGTTTCGTCGATACCTGGTGAGCGAGCCCCGGGGTGGGAAGCCGAATCTTCTTCCGCGGCGACTTGCGGCGGAAGCTCCCTCGATACGCTGGCGAAGCTGTTGGCGCGTACGGATAGGCCTGACAGAATTGCGGGTCAGAACAAGTTGGACGCCGGTAACGCCGATGGGTTTTCGATTCCGCTTAGGTCCATTCACTTTCGGTCGCACAGGCACGCGTCTGAGTTTGTGGTTTGGAGGAGTTGGCATCTCGATCCCGCTGACAGGGAAGGGTCGCACCTTCGGCAAGGTGAGCGTTGGTCCGGTCGGTTGGTACGATCAATCAGGCGAGATGCCGCGCGCTCTGCCACGCGAGGATGTGGCTGCGATTGAGCACACCCCGCTCGGCGCTCACGAATGCGCGGCGCTTGACGTCTTTCGAGCCGATCAGATCTTCCTCGGAAGACTGCGCCAGCTGGGTATGCCGTGGCGCGGCGTGCAGGAACGGCTAAAGGAAGGGCTGCCATACGACCTGCCAAACCGAGACCGCATTGCGTACGGCCTCGTGCCCAGGGCAATGAGTATCACGTTCGGGCAACAGGTATGCGCCTGGGGTACCGAGAAGCGGCCGTCTAAGAGTGGTACTGGTCAAACAACTTGGATCGTGGTCAAGTGAAGCCAGCGTCTCGTCGGTGCGCCCGACGTCCACCGGCCTCGTTCGACGTCTGTTGCCCGCGGATGAACTCCAACTTCGCGCGTCGCATGCTGCAGTGAGGACGGCCGCCACTTACACTGCACTGAGCGACGAAGGCAACGAGGCAAGCATGCAGTTCACCATCGAAGTCGAACGCGAAGACGACGGACGTTGGCTGGCCGAGGTAGTGCAATTGCCCGGAGCGCTTGCCTATGGCTCGTCGGCCGACGAGGCTATGGCCAAGGCAGAGGCTCTTGCACTGCGTGCCCTCGCCGAGCGACTCGAGCACGGCGAAGCCGGTCCTGCCAATATCAGCATCGTGGTTCCCGCCGTGGCATGAGTCAATGGCCGTCTGCGAAGGCGAGACGTGTCTATGCAGCATTGGTCAAGCTTGGATGGCGCCTCAAGCGCCAGACCGGTTCCCACCGGACCCTTTCTCGCGACGGCTGGCCAGACTTCGTGTTCGCCTTCCACGACGGCGAGGAGATCGGTCCGCGCATGCTGGTTCGTATCGCCAAGCACACCGGTCTCGCACCAGAGGACCTTTAGCGCTGCGGGCCTGGTGACGCCCAACAGACGGCTGCAGCGCACCGCCAGTCCCGCATCAGACTCCTGATGTGCGGCCTTTGCGTGCCTCGGCACGGCCGGCGTAGGGCCGCTCTGACTTGGAAACTGGGGGGATGCCCAGGCGTATTTCGCTGCGCATGAAGCGGGCCGCAGTGCCAACATGCAGGCATCGCCACCCGGTGTGGCGCCGCACCCGACGGCCCATGAGCGCGCACCCCATCATCCCCGACCGCGGCGAATTCATCGACGCGCTGCACGCGCTGCGCAAGGGCCGGGTGCTGGTGCGGGTCAGCGACATCAGCGGCGGCTGCACGCTGGACGGCGCGCCGCTGTACAGCGCGCACCGCGCGCTGCTGGCCTACGACCTGGTGCGCGAGTTCGACAACCCGCAGGGTTTTTCCAGCGTGCGCTACTACCGGCTCAGCGAACGCGGCCGCGATTTCGCCGAGCGCGCCTGCGAATCCTGGCGCCGCCGCCCGCTGCTGCAGCGCCTGGCGGTGCGGCTGGCGGGTTGACGCCCGCGCGGTGGGCGCACAATCGCCGCACCATGGGAAAACGACTGACACAAATCGCCACGCGCACCGGCGACGACGGCTCCACCGGCCTCGGCGACGGCACGCGCGTACCGAAGGACCACCTGCGCATCCAGGCGCTGGGCGACGTCGACGAGCTGAACTCCAGCCTCGGCGTGCTGCTGGCCGAGCCGCTGCCGCCCGACGTGCGCGAGCTCCTGGGCGTGATCCAGCACGAGTTGTTCAACCTGGGCGGCGAGCTGTCGATCCCGGGCTACGAACTGCTCAAGGCCGACGCCGTGCTGCGGCTGGACGAAGCGCTGGCGAAGCACAACGCCGCGCTGCCGCGGCTGCAGGAGTTCATCCTGCCGGCCGGCACCCGCGCCGCCGCGCTGGCGCATGTCAGCCGCACCGTGGCGCGGCGCGCCGAGCGCGCGCTGGTGGCGCTGGCCGCGCAGGACAAGATCAACGCCGCGCCGCGCCAGTACCTGAACCGCCTGTCCGACCTGATGTTCGTGCTTGCTCGCGTGCTCAACCGCTCCAGGCTTGATGGGCTGGGCGGTGATGACGTGTACTGGAAGAGCGAGAAGCTGGCACGCGACGGCGGCTGAACGCGGAATCGAGCCTCGGCTGCAACTGCGCCACCTCGCACGCATCTGCTGCCAGAGCCAGAGCCAGAGCCAGAGCCAGAGCCAGAGCCAGAGCCAGAGCCAGAGCCAGGCATCCTGGGCACGCGCTGTTGGACTCAGCGCGTGCGCCGGGTGGCCGCGACGCGCCCGCCCGCGAAGCGGTCAGCGCGGGTTGTAGTGCAGCGCCTCGAGCACAGATGTCGACAGCGTTGATTTGTCCTCGCGCTGACGCCGGCAATGGGCCGTTGGTGCGACTGACGCGACCAATCCTGATGGGTGCCGGTGCGCGAGGCGCCGTGCTCGAGTGCAACCATGAAAGGACAACCGCGGATGCGAGTGAAGACTACCGCTGTTGGCGGCGGCCGTGATGCTGACGCTGAGCGCATGTGGCGGCGACGACTCGGCCGGCGGCGGCAGCGGCGGCGCGCTTACTTTGTCGGCGGCGAACCCGGCCACCGAAAACACGACCCTCGATCTCGCGAAGGCGAGCACTGTCGGGAATATGGCACGCGCAAGCGGTACGGGCACCAGCCCCGTGCCGTCCTGCGAGTTCTTTGCCGAACAACTGCCCGGCGCCAACGGCCGCAAGTATGCGTTGCAGGTGTCCTTCCGCCAGAGCGACAAGGCTGTGTTCGAAGTCATCCTCTTTTCCTCCGACGCACCACGTTATGAAGTGTTCAGCAGGAACGGCGGCAACCCGATCACTGACGTCACCGTCGATACCGCAGCCAAGACGGTGACCTTCAACAACAAGGCGTTGGCTGGCAGCGCGGGTGAGCTGGGCACCCTTAGCGGTACCGCCAGTCTCCCGGCCAACAGTACGGGCGTCGCCGCCTGCGGCGCCTGAGCGCGCCTGCCGCGCTGGCGCCTTCGCTCGCCCTCGTCACCCACAGCGGCGTTTCAGGCGTCGCGGGTCGCGCGAAGCGCGGTGGAGCAACTGAGATGCACGATGCGCGCCAGAGCGCTGTCGCTGCCGGCCCAAGTCGATGACGGTGTCCGCGCGCCGGGGGTGGCCGGCTCGATCCGGCGCCGCCCCGGCCCGTCGCTGGAGCTGACGCAGCGGCTGGCGCAGCCGGTGGGCTGATCGTGCGGGCTTCAGGACCGGCGCCGCGCCTTCACCGCTTCACTCAGCACGCTCAGCAGCTCGGTGGAATCGTCCCAGCCCAGGCAGGCGTCGGTGATGCTCTGGCCGTAGGTCAGCTTGGCCGGGTCGTCCTTGCCGGCGCTGAACTTCTGCGCGCCCGCCACCAGGTGGCTTTCGACCATCACGCCGAAGATGCAGCGGCTGCCCGCGGCCAGCTGCGCGGCGACGTCGCGGGCGACGTCGAGCTGCTTGTCGTGCTGCTTGCTGCTGTTGGCATGGCTGCAATCGATCATCAGCGTGCAATCGAGCTTGGCCGCCTCGATCTCCTTGCAGGCCGCGGCGACGTGCGCGGCGTCGTAGTTCGGCGCCTTGCCGCCGCGCAGGATCAGGTGGCAGTCCTTGTTGCCCTTGGTCTCGACGATCGCCACCTGGCCGTTCTTGTGCACCGACAGAAAGTGGTGCGGCCGCGCGGCCGCCTGGATCGCGTCGATCGCGATCCTCACGTTGCCGTCGGTGCCGTTCTTGAAGCCCACCGGCGCGGACAGGCCCGAGGCCAGCTCACGGTGCACCTGGCTTTCGGTGGTGCGCGCGCCGATCGCGCCCCAGCTGATCAGGTCGCCGATGTACTGCGGGCTGATGACGTCGAGGAACTCGCTGGCTGCCGGCATGCCCAGGCGGTTGATCTCCACCAGCAGCTGGCGCGCGATGCGCAAGCCCTCGTCGATGCGGTAGCTCTCGTCCAGGTAGGGGTCGTTGATCAGCCCCTTCCAGCCCACCGTGGTGCGCGGCTTTTCGAAGTAAACGCGCATCACGATCTCCAGCGTATCGGCGTGCTGCTGGCGCAGCGGCAGCAGCCGGCGCGCGTAGTCCAGCGCCGCGGCCGGGTCGTGGATCGAGCACGGGCCCATGATCACCAGCAGCCGGTCGTCCTTGCGGCGCATGATGTGGCGCACCGTATCGCGGGTGTGCGTGATCAGCTTTTCCACCGGCGTGCCGCCGATGGGGAAGAAGCGGATCAGGTGTTCGGGCGGCGGCAGCGGCGTGATGTCGCGGATGCGCTGGTCGTCGGTTTCGCTGGTCTTCTCGCTCAACGCGTGGCGCGCTTCGGCGCCGTGGCTTCGGGACTGCATGCTCTGGGACTCCGGGTCATGTGAAAGCGGGCAACAAAAAACCGCCGGGGTTGCCGGCGGTTGTTCTGGATCGGGTGCGTCTTGCGTTTCACGCGCGCCACAAGGTCCAGCCGCCGGGTGGGGCCGTAAACCAGTAGCTCGCAAAGCGCAGTGCGGTCGATTTCATCGGGCGCGACTTTAGCACGCTGCCACGCAGCGCTTGCGCGCCGATGGCATGCGGTCGGCAAGGCGATGGCGCAGGCGTATGCTGCGCGACACGAGAACAAGGCTGCCTCGAAGCGGCCACCAGGCTGCCGCGGCCGGCGCCGCGGCGCCCAGCTCGGCCCAAGGAGACCACCGCATGAACCCATCGACCGAAGGGCTGCGCCGCGAGCGCATCGACGCCTTGCTGGCGCTGGCCGCCAACCGGGTGCAAGCCGGGCAGCGCGCGTTGTTCGACACCTTTGCCCAGGCTTGCCTGCAGCACCTGGACGACGACGATCTGGCCGCGCGATCAAGCGAGGACTTGCTGGGCGCGCTGTTGTCGAGCTGGCAGTTCGGCGCCGAGCGCACGCCGGGCCAGGCGCGGCTGCAGGTGATCAGCCCGTCGCTGGCAGACCACGGCTGGGTGTCGCGCCATTCGGTGGTCGCGATCGTCAACGACGACATGCCCTTCCTGGTCGACTCCGTCACCATGGAGATCAACCGCCAGGGCCTGTCGCTGCACCTGCTGGTGCACCCGGTGCTGCTGGTGCAGCGCGACGCGCAGGGGCGCTTGCAGTCGCTGCGCGAGGTCGGCGCGCACGAGCACGACGCGCAGGGCCTGCGCGAATCGTGGATGTACATCGAGGTCGACCGCCTGGTCGACGCCGGGCAGCGCGCCCAGCTCGCCGACGGCTTGCAGCGCGTGCTGGGCGACGTGCGCGCCGCCGTCGCCGACTGGAAGCCGATGCTGCAGCAACTGCACGCGGCGATCGGCGAACTGCAGCACGCACCGGCCACGGTGCCGGCCGAGCTGGCGGCCGAGACGGCCGCGTTCTTGCAGTGGCTGGCCGACGATCACCTGACGCTGCTGGGCTACCGCTGCCACGACCTGGTGCAAGACGACCAAGGCGGCGACGTGCTGCGGGTGCTGCCGGGCAGCGCGCTGGGCGTGCTGCGCGACACCGAGGCCCGGGTTTCGTCGAGTTTTGCGGCGGTGCCGGCGTCGGCGCGCGCGCTGGCCCGCGCGCCCGCCCCGGTGCTGCTGGTGACGCGCTCGAACACACGGGCCACCGTGCACCGCCCCGCCTACACCGACTACATCGGCGTCAAGCGCTACGACGCCGCCGGCAAGGTGATCGGCGAGCACCGCTTCATCGGCCTGTTCACCTCGTCGGCCTACAGTGCGCGCGCCGGCGAGATTCCGCTGCTGCGCCACAAGGTGCAAGCCGTGATGGCCCGCGCGGCGTTGCCCGAAGGCGGCCACCTGGCCAAGGCGCTGCACCACATCCTGGCCACCTTCCCGCGCGATGACCTGTTCCAGATCGGCGAGGACGATCTGCACCACACCGCGCAGGGCATCCTGGCCGCCAGCGAGCGCCAGCGGCTGCGGCTGTTCGTCTGGCACGACCCGTACCAGCGCTACGTGTCGTGCCTGGTGTACGTGCCGCGCGAGGCCTATTCGACCGATTTGCGCAAGAAGTTCCAGGCCATCCTGATGGCCGCGTTTGCCGGCCAGCGCGTCGACTTCGACGTGCAGTTGGGCGACGCGCTGCTGGCGCGCGTGAACTTCAGCATCCGCACCACCCCGGGCCAGCTGCCCGCGGTCGACGTGCGCGAGGTCGAGGCCGCGCTGGCGGCGGCGGCGCGCCGCTGGGACGACGGCCTGCGCGAGGCGCTGGTCGACGAGCTCGGCGAAGCCCAGGGCATGGTGCTGTTCAACCGCTGGGCCAGCGCGTTCCCGCAGGTCTACCGCGAGACCCAGCGCGCGCGCGCCGCGGTGCCCGACCTGCTGAAGGCCGATGCGCTCACGCCCGAGCAGCCGCTGGGCGTGGCGCTGTACCGGCCGCTGGGCGGCAGCGCGCACGCGCTGGGCTTCAAGGTCTACCGGCTGGGTGCGCCGGTGGTGTTGTCCGACAGCCTGCCGATGCTCGAGCACATGGGCGTGCGGGTGATGGGCGAAGACAACTTCCAGCTGCAGTCGGGGCCATCGGGGCAGCCGGGGCAGCCGGGCGCTGCCGGCGGCGCGCTCGTGTGGCTGCACGACTTCAAGCTCGAGGCGCAGCTGGCCCAGGCACAGGACCCCGAGGCGCTGGCGCGGCTGTTCGAGGACACCTTCAGCCGGGTGTTCGCCGGCCAGATCGAGAACGACGATTTCAACCGGCTGGTGCTGCGTGCCGGGCTGGCCGCCGACGACATCGTGGTGCTGCGCGCCTACGCCAAGTACTGCAAGCAGATCGGCTTCGCGTTGACCCAGGCCACGATCGAGGCGACGCTGGCCGCGCAGCCGCACATCACGCCCATGCTGGTCAAGCTGTTCCGGCTGCGGCTGCACCCGAGCGAACATGACGCGGCGGCCGCCGCGGCCCAGGCCGACGCGATCGCGCAGGCGCTCGATGGCGTCGACAACCTCAACGAAGACCGCGTGCTGCGCCAGCTGCTGGGCCTGATCTGCGCCACGCTGCGCTGCAACCACTGGCGCACCGGCGCCGGCCATTCGGGCGCACCGGGCGCGCGCCGCGCGTTCCTGAGCCTGAAGTTCGATTCGGCCCAGGTGCCGGGGCTGCCCAGCCCGCGGCCGCTGTACGAGATCTTCGTGTACTCGCCGCGCTTCGAGGGCATCCACCTGCGCGGCGCCAAGGTGGCGCGCGGCGGCCTGCGCTGGAGCGACCGGCCCGAGGACTTCCGCACCGAGGTGCTGGGGCTGGTGAAGGCGCAGATGGTGAAGAACACCGTGATCGTGCCGGCCGGCAGCAAGGGCGGCTTCGTGCTGAAGAAGGCTCCGCCGCCCAGCGAGCGCGAGGCCTACCTCGCCGAGGGCGTGGCCTGCTACAAGGACTACCTGCGCGGCCTGCTCGACCTGACCGACAACCTTGCCGGCGGACGCACCGTGCCGCCGCCGCTGGTGCACCGCATCGACGGCGACGACCCGTACCTGGTGGTCGCCGCCGACAAGGGCACCGCCAGCTTTTCCGACCACGCCAACGC